>NZ_JACJDS010000059.1:0-19291 GCF_014163635.1 Pseudoalteromonas sp. SR44-8 | reverse complement strand
TGCTGGCGAGGGTCGTCAATTGATTCGAAATATTTAAATAGTTGAATATCAGGCATGGGGGCTCCTTAAAAAGGAGTATAAGATCATACTTTTAAGTCAAGGTAAAGTTCGTGATCTTGCCCTGGGAGTGTTTATTGAATCTTCCGCTAAAAATGCGCCTAATTTAGTGTTTGATGCCAGTTGGGCTGGTGAATATTATGTGCAGTCAGCTAAGCATGATACTCATTCATCTTTAAAAATACTTGAGCTAAATAGCGAAGCTAAAGTTGCTAAATTTGAAGTCGCAGCACGTTTGGTTAACCCCAAGCAAAAAAATGATTATATAAGCTTAGAAAAAACCACCATTACAGTGCAAGGCCAGCAATTTGATAATCTAACAAAATCGTTTTAAGTATATTATCTAAAGCGCAGCATACATTTTTGTTGCTGCGTTAAACAACTCAATCTCTGCTACCGACAAACAACAACTTGCTTACGATTGAAGCTCGGCTTTGATTTGTGTAAAATATAGCGCCTTCCAATGAGGGAATACCCTTATACTTATATATCATCTGAGGATTTTACTTTGAATAGACGTTTTTCTGTGGCACCCATGCTTGATTGGACTGACCGCCATTGCCGTACTTTTCATCGTAAAATGACCAAGCATGCGGTGCTTTACACCGAAATGGTAACAACCGGTGCAATTTTATTTGGGCGTGGTGATTATCTACACTTTAATACACATGAAAACCCCGTTGCTTTGCAATTAGGTGGCTCTGATCCTGAAGCTTTGGCAAAGTGTGCAAAACTGGCTGCTGAACGTGGTTATGATGAAGTAAACCTAAATGTTGGTTGCCCTTCGGATCGAGTGCAAAATGGCCGCTTTGGTGCGTGTTTAATGGGCGAGCCGCAGCTTGTTGCTGATTGTATTGTAGCAATGAAGGCGGAGGTTACTATTCCTGTTACGGTGAAAACACGCATTGGTATTGATGAGCAGGATTCATATGAGTTTTTATGTGCGCTGATCGAAGCGAGTCATAAGGTTGGCTGTGATGACTTTATTATTCACGCCCGTAAAGCATGGCTAAAGGGATTAAGTCCGAAAGAAAACCGTGAAGTTCCACCACTTGATTATCCGCGTGTTTATCAACTGAAGAAAGATTACCCACAGCTTGATTTAAGCTTAAATGGTGGGGTTAATACCATCGCTGATAGTCTTGTTCATTTAGCGCATCTTGATGGCGTTATGATCGGTCGTGAAGCGTATAGTAATCCATTTATATTAAGTGAAGTGGACGAGAAAATTTACGGTGATACTGCGTGTACATTATCGCGTCATGACGTGGTGCGTTCAATGTATGGTTATATTGAAGATGAAATGCGCCAAGGCGCTAACTTTTGGCATATAGCTCGCCATATGTTGGGTATTTTCCAAGGCCAACCAGGGGCGCGAGGATTTAGACGTCATTTATCTGAAAACGGCCATGGTAAGCAAGCAGATTTATCAGTGATGGATAAAGCATTAAGTTTTGTGCCTGAATAGCTGAAATTTTAATCTTGGAAGCCACTTTTTAGTGGCTTTTTTTGATCCTAAAATTTAGTCAAAATATCACTTTTTTAGTTAATTTAACGTATTTTAATTCAGCTAAACGTCACTTTTAAATTGATGTTATCTTTCTATCCTATTGTTATTTATTGTTTTAGTTGTTTTTCTAACGACATGGCATAAGTCTTGGAATCTCCCTGGTGTAATCACCCATAATCAACAGGAGAAAATCATGGGCCTAATGAATCGTGTTAATGATCTAATTCAATCAAACTTGGTCGCTGTGCTTGATAAGGCAGAGGATCCAGCAAAACTACTTAATTTACTTATTATCGAGATGCAACAAGCTCTGAATGAGTGTCGTACTACTACTGCAGCGATTTTGTGTGAAGAAAAAGCATTGAAACGCCAGCAAAGTGATAAGTTAACATCCATAGCACAATGGCAAGAAAAAGCCGAAATAGCCGTTAGTAAAGGCCGAGATGATTTAGCCACAGCCGCATTAAAAGAAAAGCAGCGTGTAGTCGCTGATATGGCAGCTGTTGAACCTGAGCTCGTTAAATTAACCGATTCATTGGCCAAGTTAGCTGACGATGCACAGCGTTTACAAGACAAACTTAGTGCTGCCAAAGCAAAGCGGCAGAGCTTAACTCAGGTGCATAGTGTTTTAAATGCACGAGTACGAGTTAATCAGCAGTTACATAGCGATAAAGTGGCACATGCACTGTCGCGTTTTGATGTGATTGAGCGCCGAGTTGAGTCAATTGAATCACAAGTGGAAGCATACGAAATGGCTGCAGCTAATCAATCAGACACGGCAATGCAAATTGATGCGCTTGTTAAAGACGAAGCCTTGGATAAAGAGCTTGCAGCACTTAAAGCTAAAGTAAAACAGTCGGCTTAGGAGTTATAAAAATGAATACATTTAATAACAATACTCAATGGAGTAAAGATCCATTAAATAAAAAAATATCGGGAGTATGTAGTGGCTTAGCGCGTCGGTTTGACTTTCCGATTTGGGCAACTCGATTAGCAACTATTGTACTGTTTATTCAGTTCCCACTATTTATAGGTGCGGGTTATTTAATTGCACATTGTTGTTTAGACAACAAGGTTTATTAGGAGAGCGCCATGAAAATTATTGCACTGTGTCTGCTAGCAGCATTGTTTATCGCTTCTAGTCCATTTGAGATAATGCAGTTTGACTCATGGCAGCTCCCTTTGTGGATTGCTGACTTGAGTTGGGTTGGCATTGAATTATTTGGTGCATTAGTCGCTGTGGTGGTCGTTATTGCCATTATTGCGCTGGTTAGTGTTGGTTTGATTGGCGCAGGTCTAATTATAGGAGTCGGCGTGATGCTGGCTTTGTTGTTTGGTTCTGTGATGATCGCATGGCCGCTACTGCTGATTGTTTTTCTGTGTTGGTTAGTTGCGGATAATAAAAAGGTCGCATAGCTTGCCACACAGAGGTTACCTTAAATGCTAATTTAGCTGACTATTTTTTCGCAAATATGCTAAATTTAGCACTTAAAGTGATTATTATAACAAGGATCGAAATGACTCTTAAGCCATTACTAACTATCTTCACAGCGGCTTTTTTAGCTGTAGGCCTATAC
Organism: Pseudoalteromonas sp. SR44-8; assembly: GCF_014163635.1. Lineage (NCBI taxonomy): Bacteria > Pseudomonadati > Pseudomonadota > Gammaproteobacteria > Alteromonadales > Pseudoalteromonadaceae > Pseudoalteromonas > Pseudoalteromonas sp. SR44-8. Next base: position 16,147 of record NZ_JACJDS010000059.1, on the reverse strand, counting down.
TCTCCAGTGCTATTTGCCCATGCAGAGCATCAACATGATACAGCAAGTGATATTGTAGTTAGCAATGCCCAAGTAAGGATTTTTTTACCTGGCAGTCAATCTAGTGTTGGTTATTTAAAGCTTGTTAATCATGGTGATGCAGCAGTGACATTAACTAAGGCTAGCCTTGAGAGCTTAGGACGAGTTGAAGTACATGAACATCAGCATGTTAATGGTATGATGAAAATGCAAAAAGTAGATGCGTTAGAGATCAAAGCACATCAACAGCTAGATTTTAAACCAGGCAGTTATCATTTAATGGTTTTTGAACCAAAAGAGCCGTTAAAAATAGGGCAAGAGCTCAAACTCACGCTATATTTTAGCAATGGAGATCGTGTATTTACTCAAGCTACCGTGGTTTCATTAGAAAGCCAAGTTGAGCAAGTATCACAATCTGAACAGCACCATACACATCACTAGGAGATTAAATGTCACAACATAAAGGGAAAATTATAGCAGGGCTAATATTAGTTTTTATTTTATTTTATGCCGTATCTGTGTATTGGAGTGTTGAGCCAAGCCGCGTAAATGTGATCACGCAAGCTAAACAGGATGCGCAGCAGCGTGGCGAAAAACTAGTAACAGGTTACACAACAACTACGGCTTTGATTAATGTTGCCAGCACATTATTGAATAAACCTGGTGGCTATTTATCAAATGATGTAATACCTCCGAGTATTCTTATGGATAATATGCCTGCTTGGGAATATGGCGCATTAGAAATGACGCGCGATTTGGCGCTATCAATGCGTAAAGACTTTAGCCGTTCTCAGTCGCAATCGACCGAACATGAAGCTCTAAAAAAAGCCCAGCCCCAATTTAATATTAGTTCAGAAGCATGGGCGTGGCCAAGTGCCGAGAGTGAATACCAAAAAGGCATTGATTTATTAATTGTGTATCGTACTCAAATCGCTGACCAAAACAGCCGTGACAGTCAGTTTTATGCGCGGGCAGATAACCTACGAGGCTGGTTAAAAGAAGCCGAAAAACGCCTTGGTAGTTTAAGTCAGCGGTTAAGTGCCAGTGTTGGTCAAGATCGGTTAAATACTGATTTAGCCGGTGACAAAGAAGCACATCAAGCGACTTATGCACCATTACAAAATCAGATAAAAACCTCTTGGTGGGAAATAGATGACGTGTTTTATGAGTCACGCGGTGCAACTTGGGCTTTATTACATTTTTTGCAAGCGGTAGAATATGACTTTGCTGATGTATTAGAGAAAAAGAATGCACGTGTGAGCTTACAACAAATTATACGTGAGCTTGAAGCAACCCAAGAGACTGTTTGGAGTCCGGTGATTTTAAATGGTAATGGTTTTGGTTTTGTTGCTAATCATTCATTAGTAATGGCAAATTATATTTCACGAGCCAATGCGGCTCTTATTGAACTTAGCGAACTTTTAGCGCAAGGATAACACATGAAAAAGTACTGTTTAGCCGCTGCCCTTTCGATGGCATTTTTGGCTCCAGCGGCTCACGCTGACACCCTTTTAGGTTTATATGTTGGTGTTGATGGCTGGCAATCTGATAATTCAGGTAGCTTTTCAGATAGCGGTAATATGCAAGACTTTAATTTTGAAGATGAAACCTTCATCAGCTACTACGCAGCGCTTGAGCATCCAATTCCATTAGTGCCAAATATAAAGTTAAAGTATACCGAGCTTGAGTTAAATGGCTCAACCTTGCTTAATGAGACGTTTGAGTTTGGTGGTACTTCATTTACAACCAATACCACAGCAACTACGATCAGCGACTTATCACACGTTGATTATATTTTATACTATGAGATATTTGATAATGACTTATTATCTATCGATTTAGGTGTAAATGCTAAGCAGTTTGATGGCGATATTGTTGTTACTGGTACAGCAAATGGTAAAGCAACAACAGAAACTGTGGATTTTTCAGGTTTTGTGCCATTAGTTTATGGTCGTGCTGAAGTAGGCTTACCGTTAACGGGTTTAAGTGTTTTCTTTGAAGGTAGCTTACTTGCTATCGATGATAGTAAAGTACAAGACTACCAAGCGGGTATTGCATGGGCTTTACTTGATAACTTAGCGGTAGATTTAGATATCAAAGCGGGTTACCGTCAAATGACGCTAGAGCTTGATGATATTGATAATCTATATACTAATATTGATGCATCAGGTCCATTTGCAGGCATACAAATTCACTTCTAATTTGTTTGCTTTGGCGTGGTACCGTTATTTAATTGCGTGCCACGCTACTTCAAATTCTTCCTCAAGTGCACTGCTTAACAATTGCTTATAAGCCTTATTAACTGGCGTGTTAATCAATTTTCTAAGTTCATCACCCGTTTGCGTAAATTTATAGTAACTGAGCACTAAATCGTTATTTTTTGGTTTGAGTACGACCCGTTGGGTTAAAAATGTCAGATTCATTTCTTGGCCAGCCTTAAGCGCTGCAGATTCAATTTCTTTACGGTAGATTAGGCCAATATCCATCAAAGTTAATACATCAGGAAAACTGATCCCAGCTTTACCTAAGTTAAACGATACTTTATTGCCTTTGCGTAGCAAATCAAATAGCGAAGGTTTTTTATAAAAGCCTAATAAAATTAAATGGCTATTATCTTTTTCATTATAGCCACAAATTGCGGTACATTTTTGTAGTGCATCCGCTTCGCGCTGGGTCATCTGCTTAAGTGTTTGTAAGCTTTTAATTGAAAATGTTCCCGGTGATACAGTTTCTCCCGCTAAAATTTTTGCCCACAGTTTTTGCATTGATTCGTTTGAAGTATCTTCACATAGTGCAATAAAGCGTTCGACCCAATCACTGTCAGGTTGCCCTTTACTAGTTACGTCGGGGCAAAAATCCATAGCCATAGCCATAATCGCTTCAATATTTTGTTGTTGTTTGATAAGTAGTAATTGTTGGCGATGTTGGGCTCTATTGAGCGTTGAGTTATCACTATTGACTTGATAGGGCAGTTTACTTTGCCCTTGTGGACCATAACTATCATCACTGGCACTGGTAAGGCGAGTCGAACTGGTTTTACTCATCGAGTAACCTAGTTTAATTTCAATTATATGAGCAAGGTTAATTTTTGCTTGGGCTGTTTGAATCGTCATCGATCTTCTCGCTGTGTGTTGCTGTTTGCAGCTGCGCAGTAGTTTTTAAATTATTAAGTCCAAGTTTCACCGTATTTGCCAAAATATATTGGCTAAATAGCGCCAAATAGCCACCTAGAATCGAAGTAGTAACTTCGCCATCTAGTGAGCATGTTACTTGATTTCCATTAGCTAGAGGTGAAAAAGAGATCACACCTTTAATAATATGTTCTTCATTAAAGAGAATATTAAAATTGATTTTAGTGCTGCTTATATTGGTAATCGTCATTTCACCTACTCCCCAGCTACTTTGCCAAAACTGATGAGCACCCACGCCAGAACTAGGCTCTCCAATAGTGAAAACAATACTTGGATCTACTTTTTGCCAAGGTGACCAGCTAGTCCACTTGGTAAAATCACTAAGCAACGGGGTGATATCTGTTTGCGGAGCATGAATTTTAATGCTCTTTTGGACTTGGTATTGTTGTGGTAATAGCAGTCCAATTACCAGTAAAATCAAAGTAATCAGAAAAATAAATTTAGTAATTCTGGGTAAAATATTAATGGCTGTTCCTTAAATTATAAATTCTACTATCGCACAGCAAGGTGCTGAATATCGACTATAATCTGTAAACCAATATTCATTAATCATCGACATTAATACTGTATCATAAGTTAAATAGTGATAACTTATTAGTCAATAATGAATTGTCTTAATATTAAATGATGGCGCGCAATATTTGAATTTAAAGGATTTGGAATGACGTCAGAACACAATGATTTTTTGTTTTTCAACCATGAAGACGAGCCTCATGAAGAAGTTGCGCCCAAAGATTACTGGGATGTTCTGATTGTTGATGATGATCCTGAAATTCACACTGTAACAGAACTAGCGCTCTCAGGCGTTGAGTTTTGGGGAAGAACACTGCGTTTTCATCATGCTTATTCTGGCGCTGAAGCAGTTGAAGTGTTAGCTAATACTAATAATGTGTCGGTATTACTGTTAGATGTAGTCATGGAATCCGATGATGCAGGCTTAAAAGTAGTTAAAGAGGTACGCGATACGCTGAAAAACCATAACGTACGAATTATCTTACGAACGGGTCAGCCCGGATATGCGCCTGAAGAGCGAGTGATCCGAGAATATGATATCAATGATTATAAAACTAAAACCGAACTTACCCGCAGTAAGCTAGTTACCTCGTTAGTTACAGCTATTCGCTCATACGAACAAGTTTGCCAACTTGAATATCAAAGCAAAGCGTTAAATAATATTCTGTTAGCCTCAAAGGCTATTTTAGGTTTTACCGACATTAAAGCATTTACTATGGCGGTGATTAAGCAGCTCTCGGTAATTTTAGATTGTGCGCCAAGGGGGGTTGTGTGTGGCAGTCTGGATGATAGCTATCAGGTTCAAGTGTTGGGTGGTTGTGCTGAGTTTAGTGCTTTTATTGGCCAAGGTGTAGAACAACTTGATGATGGGCGGATTATTTTGCAAGTGCAAAATTGTTTTGAGTTTGGCGAACATCAGCACACTGAGCACGACACTACGTTTTTATTGAAAAGTAAAAATCGTCAGGCTGCTATTTACTTAGAGTACGTTAGCCAACCAAGCTTAACACAATTGCAATTTGCTGAAATTTTCTTAACAAACGTCAGTGTAGGCTTAGATAACGTCAGACTTTTTAATAAACTCAGAGATGCAGCCTACAAAGATGTGTTAACAGGTCTTGCCAATAGAACTGATTTTATTGAACAAATTGAAAAGTATCATCGGTTAAATAGTAACGAGTATATATTTATTCTAATTGATGTCGCACATTTCTCAGACATCAACAATGGCCTGGGTCAAGAGGTGGGTAATCACTTGCTTACTTCAATCGTTGAACGGCTCAAGCAAGAATACCCAAACGCTAAATTACTGTCACGGATTGGTGCAGATGTATTTGGTTTTTTAATTGAGCGCGATGGATTTGATTTAAACGAATTAAGTGAAAATTTAAGTTTGCCGTTTGCAGCAGCAGAGCATTTGTTACCGGTTAATTTTAAAATTGGTTTGTGCGAGCAACAGGACTTTCAAACCACAGGTATTGAAACACTTAAGCTTGCGTATATCGCACTCAATCACGCTAAAAAAGGTAATCAGGGGAATGCTGTTTGTTACACTCCCGATATGGAAGAGCAAATGGCTTGGCGATTAGGGATTATTCGCCAGCTTCGCCAAGACTTTGAAAATAATAAATTGGAAGTCTGGTATCAACCGCAATTGGCGTTTAGTGATTTGTCATTAAAAGGCTGCGAAGCATTACTACGTTGGCCGTCGGGACAAGGTAACTATATTTCCCCCGCGGTTTTTGTGCCACTTGCTGAAGATGCAGGGCTAATTGTTGAGATTGGTCAATGGGTATTGGATCAGGCTTGTCAGCAGCAAAAACGTCTTGAGGCTCAAGGTGTTGAAATTTGTATTGCGGTCAATGTGTCGGTACCGCAATTTAAGGTTAAAGGCTACGCACAACAAGTCAAAGATACTTTGCGAAAATATCAGGTCAACCCAAAAAATATTGAATTAGAAGTTACCGAAAGTGTGGTGATGGATGATCTCTCGATGGTGATTGAAACACTGCAAGATCTAAAAGAGTTTGGTATTGAAGTGGCGATAGATGATTTTGGCACTGGTTTTTCATCACTGAGTTATTTGCAAAAGTTACCGTTGGATAGGTTGAAAATAGATCGTGCATTTGTCAAAGACTTACCCGAAAAAGACAGCGGCGCAATTGCCAAGCTGGTTATAGCTCTTGGCGCGCAGCTCGGATTAAAAACGATTGCAGAAGGTGTTGAAACACAAGCACAAGCTGATTTTCTTAAGCAATTGGGTTGTGATGAAGTGCAAGGTTTTATGTACGCTAAACCGATGCCTGAAGTTGAGCTTATTCAATATATTGAAAGTAAAAAATAATATTATGTTTGATGCCAGTGTAAATAGCTAATATCGCTTGGTGATTAATTCGGGTATACTTTGCGACCTTTTTTAAAGCAATTGGTTACTTTATATGAGCGCACTTAAAGCCAAGCGAGCGTTATTCTCATACCCTAAATATTGGGCTGAGTGTTACGGCACAGCACCATTTTTACCAACTACACGCGAAGAGATGGATGCCCTTGGCTGGGATAGCTGCGATATCATCATTATCAGTGGTGATGCTTATGTAGATCACCCTAGCTTTGGTATGGCGGTAATTGGTCGTGTACTTGAAGCACAAGGTTTTAGGGTCGGTATTATCGCTCAGCCAGAATGGGATTCGAAAGATGCCTTTATGGCACTTGGTAAGCCTAACTTATTTTTTGGTGTGACTGCCGGTAACATGGACTCGATGATCAACCGCTATACGGCTGAAAAGCGTATGCGCCATGATGATGCCTACACGCCCGGTAATGTGGGTGGCAAGCGTCCTGATCGTGCGGTGATGATTTACTCACAACGATGCCGCGAAGCCTACAAAGGTGTGCCAATTGTAATAGGTGGTATCGAAGCCAGCTTACGTCGAATTGCCCATTATGATTACTGGCAAGAAAAAGTTCGCCGTAGTATTTTATTTGATGCCAAAGCCGATATTCTTATTTACGGTAATGCTGAGCGACCATTAATAGAAGTTGCTCATCGTATTGCCGCCGGCGAAACGATGGATACCATTCAAGATATCCGTGGTACGGCGGTTATTCGTAAAGAGCCATTACCGGGCTGGCGTGGTAGTGATTCTACCGCGATTGATAAAATTGGTAAAATTGACCCAATTCCAAACCCATATGGTGCGGATGATGTGGGTTGTAGCAAAAGCGAATTTAAAAAAGCGGGTATTGATTTACAAGCTGAAGCGGCAAAACCAATTACCATTCAGCCAGCGCGTCCTAAACCTTGGGAAAAAACCTACGTTAAGCTACCTGCGTTTGAGCAAGTGAGTGTTAATAAACCACTGTACGCTCATGCATCACGTATTTTACATCAAGAAACGAACCCAGGTTGTGCTCGAGCGTTATTCCAACGCCATGGCGATCGCTCTATTTGGGTTAACCCACCTGCGTATCCGCTTGAAACACATGAAATGGATGCGGTGTTTGGATTGCCTTATCAGCGAGTTCCGCATCCAAGTTATGGTACTGCAAAAATCCCCGCTTACGACATGATCAAAACCTCAGTTAATATTATGCGAGGTTGTTTTGGTGGCTGTAGTTTCTGTTCAATTACTGAGCATGAAGGACGGATAATTCAAAGTCGTTCACAAGAATCGATTATTGAAGAAATCGAACAAATTCGTGACAAAGTACCAGGGTTTACTGGGGTTATTTCGGACCTTGGTGGGCCAACTGCAAACATGTATAAACTGCGTTGTAAGAGCAAAAAAGCTGAGAGTACCTGCCGACGTTTATCGTGTGTATATCCTGATATTTGTAAGCATATGGATACCGACCATACACCGACTATCGAGTTGTATAAAAAGGCTCGTGAAGTTAAGGGTATTAAAAAAATCCTAATAGCCTCTGGTGTTCGCTACGATTTAGCTGTGCAAGACCCTCGTTACGTCAAAGAACTCGTAACCCATCATGTTGGTGGTTATTTAAAAATTGCGCCTGAGCATACCGAAGACGGGCCATTATCTAAGATGATGAAACCAGGCATGGGCGCATATGATCAGTTTAAAGAGCTTTTTGATAAATATTCAAAAGAAGCAGGGAAAAAGCAGTACCTGATCCCTTATTTTATTTCTGCGCATCCTGGCACTAAAGACGAAGACATGGTGAACATGGCGTTGTGGTTAAAGTCGAATGATTTTAAACTAGATCAAGTGCAAAATTTTTATCCGTCACCAATGGCTAATGCCACCACGATTTATCACACTGGGATGAACTCGCTGCGTAATATTAAAAATAATACTGAGCAAGTACCGGTGCCAAAAGGCGCGCGTCAACGTCGTTTACATAAAGCGATATTGCGTTATCACGACCCAGCAGGTTGGCCGATGATCCGTGAAGCACTGCGTAGTATGGGCAAAGCCAAGTTGATTGGTAAAGGTCCAAACTGCTTAGTGCCAGAAGAAACCCGTGACGAAAAATCGCTTAAAGCAGGTAAAGGCGGGCGTCCAGCGCTTAGCCGCCACACCGGCTTTAGCCAGTTTAAAAAAGCCAATACCAAACCTAAGGTTGGCGGTAATCGTCAGCGGGCTAGGTAATTTTCGGTAAATAAAAAACGCCCAGCATTTGCTGGGCGTTTTAATTTATAGTTGTTTATTCTTCAGCTTATTCTTCAATGAAAGCTTCGCCTTCGGTCATCCACTTAGCGGCAGGCTTGCCTTTTAAGTAGTGATCAAAGTACTGCATCATCCGAATTGAAAAATCCACTTGGTTAGGGAATTTCTTTAAGTGGTGTGGTTCACCTTCATACTGCAAAAACGTCGCATCTTTGCCTGCACGGCGCAGCGCTAAATAATACTGTACGCCTTCGTGCCATGGTACAGCATCATCTTTATCACCAAACATAATTAAGATTGGTGTATTTACTTTATCAGCGAAGAATACCGGTGAGTTTTCGATGTAAAGCTCTGGCGCTTCAAACAAGGTTTTACCTATACGGCTTTGCCCAGTTTCATATTGGAACTGACGCGCTAATCCTGATTTTAAGCGAATACCGCTGTAAGCGCTGGTCATGTTTGACACTGGCGCACCCGATACTACCGCTTTGAACATATCAGTTTGGGTGATCATAAAGGCACTTTGATAGCCAGCCCATGAATGCCCTTGTAAGCCAATTTTATCAGGGTCAGCGATACCTAAATCAATCAGCTTTTGGGTGGCGTTGATCATGGTTTGCGTTGATGATTTACCTGGGTGACCAATTTCAAAGCGAATATCAGGTAAGAAAATTGCGTAACCGTTCGAAGTAAACATTGGGAAGTTAGGGCGATGGTTTAATTCCATTTTAGGGAAATCAAACATGCGTTGACTCATATAACGGTAAAAATACACCACCACTGGCACTTTATCGCCCTTTTTATAGCCCGCAGGCTTTATCAATACGCCTTGCAAGTCTTCGCCATCAAAGCCTTTATAGTTAATTAGCTCCGGTTTTTGCCCCCACGCAAAGTCGTTAACTTGTGGGTTTAAGTTAGTAACGCGTTGTGGATTTTTAAAGCTAAAATCAGTTTGATAAAAATCAGGGAACTGCTGATAAGTTTGCTCAGTGAATAGGTATTTATCGGCATTTTTAGCTTTTTTTACCACGTCAAAACGTTTTTTACCGCTTAATACTTTGCTGATCGAGTTATCAGCAAGATTGAGTTTTGTGATTTCAGTTTGCTTTTGCTGTAAGTTTGTAGCGCTAAGTAGTAAAGTTTCATCTTGTTTAAAGCCAACTTGGTCTTTATCAAGTTTGATGACTCGATATTGCGTGTTGTTTTCTTTGCCTTGTGTAAGGCGTGTGGCTTTGAGGGTTTTAACGTCAAATGCCCAGATATCGTATTTGCTATATACCAGCACTTGGCTGCTATCAGCTAACCAACCGGCAAAACCATAACCCGGTTGAGTTGAAGGGTAATCGTGCTGATCATCGGCGAACGTTGCTTTAATCGCTGTTGTTAAGGTACTGACTTTATTGTTACCTAAGTCTTTAAGCTGTACTTGGCTATTTTCAAAGTAAGCTGCAAATTGTCCACTGGGTGATAGGCTGGGTCTAAACGGATAATCACTGATAATTGCTTTACGCTCACCATTTTGCACATTGACTGCATAGTAGTCAGCAAAAAAACCGCCATACATAATACGTTTGAGATAAGGTAAATTTGAAGAACCAAGTAACGCAGTGCGATTGTTGGTATTGATTGCCAAATCTGGCATGTCAGTGTTACTTAGTTGCGCAACTTGTTTGCCATTAAGATGGTAAACGGCTTGATAATGGCGGTTTTTATTGATTTCTTTCCATTGTTGCTCTTCGCGGGGTTTAATTTCGGCATCGTTATTATGCCAAACGTGGAGGCCTTTTTGGTCGCGTATCGTATCGTAATCAAATAACGAGGCTTGATCTGTGTATTTCTTTTCTTTAATTTTTGCCGCTAACTTAGGATGATTCTCAAAGTACAAGCGTTCACCGTCTTCAGACCAGCTCAATTTTGCTGTTTTACCAATAGTCCAATCTTTTTCAGGAGCAGCAATATTTGTAAGCTGTTCGTTTTGCCACAGTTTTAGCTGATGATCGCGACGGCGCATATCGTCATTCACATAATTACCCAGTGTAAATGCGGCAATATTCTTAGTTGGATGCCAAGCTATTTTATTTGCCACCACGCCTGGTTCATCAATTAATACACTCGTATCAAATGTTTGGTTTAATGTAATTAATACTACTTGGTTATCGTTACCGTCAGGATAGCTTTGGCTGATAAGTAGCTCGCTGCCAGATGAATTAATAGCGTAACTAAATACGTTATTAATAGTATGAGTTGTAGCATCTTTTAAATTTACAACAATGAGCTCAAACGCTTTATCTTTTTTATCTGGTTTGATTTCACTAGTTTTATCTGTGCTCTTATCGTCACCAATGCCTTTATTATCATCGTCATTATCGGTTTTTTGATCTAAACGATATGCTAACCAGTTACCATCATCCGAGAGCTGGTAATCTTTTACGTTCTCAAAAACGTGTTGTTCACCCGTTATTGTATTAACGAGTACTAGATTGTTTTTTAAGGTGTCTTTCTTTTTTGTGGTTTCTTTTTCAAGCAAAGTAGGGACTTGGGTAAAGGCTACCCAGTTAGCTGCTTTGTTGATCTGAGGCTTAGTGCCGCGTTCAATTTCTGCAAGTAATTTATTATTGTTTAAGGTATAGACTTGGCCTGTTGCATCGCCACGGTATGGGGTTGCACTAAAGCTCAGAACTTCACCATTTTCAGATAATTGCGTTGTTTTAGCTGCTTTGAAATCGAATACATCTTTAAATTGTAGCGGCTCTTTTGCGGATGCCGTGGCACTACCAAGGCTTGCAACCAGTGCCACGCTTAGTAGGGAAAGTTGTGCTTTCATTGTTACTTCTCGTTTTGTTTCATCTGCATCATCATAACGAGTTTGTTCAACAATTCGAGTAGAAACGATAAGCGGTCGAAAATAAAGGTTGAAAGTAACATTTATAAAAAAACCTTGTAGGAAAACCGACAAGGTTAATAATTTTAGGAGCTAGGAGCTAGGAGCTAGGAGCTAAAGCCATATTTTTTGTAATTCTAACCACTGTTTTTCAAATTGCGCGCTAGGTTTTGCTTTAAAGTCACTGCGGACAAATTGGTTCATCTTGCCTTCAATGTAAGCAAGTAAAAAGTTTGCAATGGTTAACTCATCACTTTGAAAGGTTTTACCTTCGCGAAGTTTGCGCTCGCGTAGTACTTGTTTTAGTTGTGTTTCAAGCTTTTCAAACAAGCTTTGTACACGCTCACGCAAGCGTTCTTGCTCACCTTGCAAGGCGTCGCCGGTCAAAATACGAGTGATCCCCGGATTTTTCTCAGCAAATGCCAGTAGTAGCAATAAAATATTATAGATACGGCTTTGAGTTTCTTTTTCGTTTTCAAGAATGAGATTTATGCGCGACAACAAAGTGTCTTCAATAAACTCTATTAAGCCTTCAAACATCCGTGCTTTACTCGGGAAATGACGATAAAGCGCAGCTTCAGAAACGCCTACCTCAGCAGCTAATTTTGCTGTGGTGATACGTTGACCTGGGCTGGTTTCTAACATTTGTGCGAGTGCTTGTAGTATTTGCTCTTTGCGATTACTTCTTTTTGTCGCAGGCATGAACATTCCTTTCTTTATAATTATTTACTTAGCTTTTGGCGGCTACTTATCACTCACTTTTTGAGCAAGCGATAAGGGCTATGTTAATGTTTTATTCAGTTTCTTTCCAGCCTTTTTACAATCGTTTAGCAAGCTCACTCATTACACTCAGTGCTAATGCGCTTTTGGTATCGACGGGCAGTTCTTTTTGTTCATTATGCCAGAACAGTGTTAAAGCATTATGATCTGAATTAAAACCAAGGCCCGTTTGTGATACATCGTTAGCGCAGATCATATCGAGGTTTTTATTGCTGAGTTTGCCTTTCGCATAGCTTGCGACATCTTGAGTTTCTGCGGCAAAGCCAACTGTATATGGGCGACCCTCTGTAAGGCTAGCAACTGCGGCAATTACATCTGGATTTTTAACTAAAGTGAGTGTCAGTTCATCGCCTTGTTTTTTCATTTTTTGCTCGGCAATCGCTGCGGCGCGATAATCGGCAACCGCGGCGCAACCAATAAAAGCATCCGACTTTGGAGCAAAAATAAGCGATTGTTCAAGTAGTTGCTCAGCGGTCTCAATGTTAATTAGGTTAACACCTGGTGGTGGCGCAATTGTTACCGGACCTGAAATCAGGTTAACCGTTGCTCCTAAACTAACTGCCGCATGTGCAAGCCCAAAGCCCATTTTCCCAGAGCTGTGATTAGATATAAAACGCACCGGATCAAGTGGCTCACGAGTTGGCCCTGCGGTGATTGTAATTGTTTTACCAGCTAGTAGTTGCGGTTGCGAAGGTTGCGTGCATAGTGCCACTAACTGATGTGGTTCAAGCATTCGCCCTGCACCTACATCACCACATGCTTGTTCACCCTTACCTGGGCCCCAAATTGCAATGCCACGCTGTTTTAAAGTTGCTAAGTTAGCTTGAGTTGCTGGGTGGGCATACATTTGTTGATTCATTGCAGGCGCCACTGCTACTTTTGCGGGTGTTGCCAGCAATAAAGTGGTGAGTAAATCATCTGCAATGCCGACTGCCATTTTTGCGATGATATTAGATGTGGCAGGAGCGACTAATATTAAATCAGCCCATTTAGCAAATTCAATATGGCCCATAGCGGCTTCAGCAGATGGATCGAGCAAAGAGTCTGAGACCATTTCACCACTTACGGCCTGCATGGTAAGCGGAGTAATAAAGTGCTTAGCTGACTCAGTCATCACCACTTTGACATCACAACCATGATCTTTTAAACGTCTAACAAGTTCGGCGCATTTGTAGGCGGCAATACCACCGCTGATACCAAGTACAATTTTTTTATTTACTAATTCTGTCGCTAAATTGGTCATTAACTTTGTCATACTCTGATAAAACTGTTTGTCGATATGCGCTAACGATAGCAAATCTTTGCCTTGGGGACGAAGTTTTAATATGGAATTTATTCGCAGTTTTACAGGCGAAATTTTATTTTTGCATTACAGTTAAATTATAAATCATTTTTCAGGGACGAAATAATGCAGCTCACCTCTTTACCAAGTAGCCAGCGACCACGCGAAAAGTTATTGGCGAAAGGGGCTAAGTCGTTAAGTGATGCCGAGTTATTAGCGATATTTTTGCGAACGGGTTTACCGGGCATGAATGTAGTTGAGTTAGCACAACATTTAATGACACAAAATCAAACACTGCATAACTTATTTAATGCATCAATCGATGATTTTTGTGCACAAAAAGGACTGGGCACAGCAAAATTTGTGCAACTTCAAGCAGTACTGGAATTGAGTCGTCGTTATATGATGGAGCAATGCCAGCGCGAAGCAGTGTTTAATTCACCGCAATCAGTATATGACTATTTAACGATTGAGCTGCGAGGCTTGCAGCAAGAAGTGTTTATGGTGTTGTATTTAGATAGTCAGAATCGCTTAATTAAAGAAGAAACACTTTTTTATGGCACTATTAATGCGGCATCTGTTTACCCAAGAGAAGTCGTCAAAGCGGCTTTAAAAAATAACGCTGCGGCACTTATTTTGGCTCATAATCATCCATCAGGTATTGCTGAACCAAGCCAAGCTGATAAATTAATTACCGCTAAATTGCAGCAAGCTTTGCAATTAGTCGATATAAATATTTTAGATCACATCGTTGTTGGGGGAGATAATTGTGTTTCGTTTGCAGAACGAGGCTTGATTTAAGCGTATTCAAATCACTAAGCGTGTTAAAAATGAGCGGTTTAGTGCTTATTTGCAAATTAGTTTAATTTAAATGCAGTTTTTACTTTCCCTAAGGGCATTCGATCTTTATAATTAGCCGCTATCAAATTTACACATGAGCTGGTTGGATTAGATCAATCACTTGATCTTTGCCTGTATAAGCTGTATAAAGAGCGCCCTTCGATTTATCCCTGGGGCACAAAATACATAGCCTAGGGGACAAATTAAGCTCGAGCGAAGTTATTGGAGATATATAGACATGTCTAAAGTATGTCAAGTTACAGGTAAGCGTCCTGCGGTTGGTAATCACCGTTCACACGCGAGAAACGCGACTAGACGTCGTTTCCTACCTAACCTACAAACACACCGTTTTTGGGTTGAAAGTGAAAAACGTTTTGTAACATTACGCACTACTACTAAAGGTATGCGTATTATCGATAAAAAAGGCATCGACACGGTTCTTACTGAAATCCGTGCTCGCGGCGTAAAAGTTTAAGGACCTGAGTCATGCGTGATAAGATCCGTTTAGTTTCTACAGCTGGTACTGGTTTTTTCTACACTACCGACAAGAACAAGCGTAACATGCCGGAAAAAATGGAAATCAAAAAGTTTGATCCAAAAATCCGTAAACATGTTCTTTTCAAAGAAGCTAAAATCAAGTAATTTTAGTTTTCTATGAATATCAAAAACCCAGCTTAGGCTGGGTTTTTTGTTTTTCAAATGCGTAGTTTTTCCGTTCTCGAATCACAGATTATTCGTTTATATCATCGTCGACTAATTTTAAAAATGTGTCATAACAGGTAACATGTGCGTTGTTATCGTTGATGCAAACTAAATTTCGGCCGTGATGTTTAGCAAAGTAGAGTGCCTTATCAGCTCGCTCTAATACTTTTAAAACGCTATCATTACTCTTTTGTATAGCGGTTACCCCAAGGCTGATAGTGATAGGCATATTGGCAACTGTATTTGAGCTAATTAAACTCCTTAATTCATTCGCTTGCTTTGCTGCATCCAACAAAGCAGTGTTGAGTAATATTATTACAAACTCTTCACCACCCCAACGGGCGATTAACGCTTGCTCACCTATTTTTTGCTGCAACAGATGAGCAAACTCTTTTAGTACTTTATCGCCAACTAAATGCCCGTGGGTATCATTAATTTTTTTGAAATAGTCTATATCACACATAAGTAAACAATGAGATGCTTGAGAATGCTCGCTTTTAGTTATTAATGCCGATAACTCTGCATCAAATTTTTGTCTGTTATATAACTCAGTCAACTTATCTGTTTCTGCTAACTTTTTAATTTCGTCATTAAGGTTAGATAAGTTTTGATACGCTAACGAACGTGTTTTTTCGTAAAATCTAAAAATTAGAATATGAGCGATACTGACTTCGATAGTGTTAAATAATGATCCTAACCCTATGGTTATTGTTTGTTGTTGCTGTGTATAAATTAAGTATGCACAAATAGAGAATGCAATTGCGCTGATGATGCTTCCCCGTTTTCTGCCTATTAAAAAAAATGCAAAAGGGGGGATAAGCGTAGCCCATAATATTGAGAATGGATTTCCGCCTACCGAAATTATAAATAATATAGCTAAGCTGCTAGCCATTAATGTAACAGCCCATGCGGTTACATTTACGTTGCCAGATTTGTAAAACCAGAAATAAATAGTTAATGAGATAACAAGTCCTAAACAGTCAATTAAGGCAAGGTCTAATTGCTCGAAATAGAAAACATTGAGTACTGTTAAAATGAAAAAGTAAGCTGTTGAAAATAATAAAAAATGGGCGATTAAACGTGCTCGCCAAAAATCTTTGTGATCCTTTGCAAATTGCGGAGACTTACTGTACCAAAACCCTAACATAAATGAATATTACCTAATTATTTATGATGTTAAGTATTACTTATTTGCAGAGTCCTGTGTAGCACAAATATTAACTGATAAGTTTTAGGTATAAAAAAACCTTGCAGGAAAAACCCACAAGGTTAATATTTTTAGCACCTAGCACCTAGCACCTAGCACCTA
>NZ_JACJDS010000058.1:0-19675 GCF_014163635.1 Pseudoalteromonas sp. SR44-8 | reverse complement strand
CAACGCCTTTGAGGTCAGTGATTGGGTAGCGGCTTAAAGTTGGCTTTGACACAATACGCTCAAATCTTTCATTTTTAGATACTTTTTAGTTTACGTGCGAACAGGCCTGTCATCAAGCATGTTTTTTCTGGTCAGTTTAATTCAAATTGTAAAATACAAGACCTTTCGCGGTAGCAAGCTACTCGCCTACAAAACTGTTTTACCACCAATTTCGCAACACCGAGAAAACATTTATGAAACCCTTAGGTTAACTTCTTATTCCTTACTCCGTAATTTCGGTGTTCTCTGTGGTGAATATTTATTCTTTTCGGGCTAAAGCCCAACCTACAAAGTCATAGGTTTTAGCTCCTAGTCACTAAAGCACTTATATCTTTCGCGGCTAAAGCCGGCTCCTACGATAAATTTAAACCCTGTAGGAAATGGCTTTAGCCATGAATTTTATAAACCGCGCGGCATAAAGCCCCGCCTACTCTTAACCCTAACACTGTGCTTGGCTTAATCTCTACCTAAAACCTAAAACCTAACACCTAGTACCTTTGTTTTCCTAGTGCCTTTAACCTTTAACCTACTTTTCTTACGTCGCAGTTATCTACGCTTATTTCTATTTGTTTATTGAGTAGGTTGACTAACAATATACTGCGCATATCGCCGTCGGGCTCTTTAAATATTGCTTGTACGTCTTTAAACGAGCCATTATTTAGACACACTAAATCACCGGGTTCCGGTAAGCTATTATTATCTTGCGTTAGCTCGAAATTTTTTAATTCTTTGATAAGTTGATCAGGTACTAATTGATACGATGCACCATACGACACAAAACCACTTATACCACGGGTGTTTTTTACCGCAGCAAAGTTGCCGGTTTGAGGATTTAAGCGAACAAATAAATAATTAGGAAACACAGCAGATTGCTTAAAAGTACGACGACCTTTAATTAGCTGTTGTTTTTGTAGCTGAGGAAAAAAAGCTTCAATCCCTTGGTTTTGTAAATTAACTTGGGCACGAGCCTCTTGCCTTGATTTACAAAATAATAAGTACCAACTATCCATATCAATCCCTAAAATACTGACTTTTTGCCTGAGACCTTGTTGTTGTTATTTCAGACGGTGGGGATTTTATACCCAAACCACCTCAAGTTGCAAGTTTCAGTTGGAATTAAAAGCGATTTAGGCAAGGCATTGATTGCAAGTAATAGTGGTTCTATTATTAAAATCAATAACGCAGTATAAATCGCTTTTAAACCAACCCGTTGGGCGTTTCACAGGCACATACTCTCATCGTTGTTACTTTTTAAAAGGGACTGCCATTCTTGCAAAGTAACGCCTTGATATTAAGCACCTGTGAAACGCTGAATTCTGCATCTTGAGGTGGCTTGGGTATACGTGCTTAATTAGGGTAGTGTCTATAAAAAAACCCATTAAAACTTTTCATGTTTAATGGGTTTTCATTAGTTCTGCCATTGAGGATAATTTGATTTAGTAAAAACTGAGAAACTAAACAGAGACTTACTAATTTTTTACTATGCTTTTTGTTAAGGTTATGAGCAACCATAGATCACTTTAAATTTAGTAAAACCAAGTAAATTGAGTCAAAAACTCCTAGAGTAAAAAAACCAGCAGAGCAAAAAGCTAGCAAGCTAGCGTGTTATTAAAACAACTCAACGATTAAAGCTGCTCTTCTGTTTGCTCATTTTTTCGATAGAAATATAGCTTACCGTTACTGTTTGCATTTATCGCAGCAAGGATCGGCTCGGCTCCTTCAGCAATCGTCATCACATTTGGGTTATCGATTAACAAGTTATCTCTTAGCTTCGTTTCAATGGCTCCTGGACATAATACGGTTATATCGTAACCATCCTTATGTAGCCCTTTTGACAAAGTAACCACACCAGCCTTAGCTGCACAATATGAAGTCCAATCTTTATAGCTGTTAAAAGCGGCTGTTGAAGCAATATTTATCAACTTAGTTTTTTTATTTGCTCTTAAAGCTGCTCTACAAATAAGGTAAGTACCAATTAAGTTTACTTCAATATCTCTAATCCATAATTGCGGATCTGATTCAGCAACTAAACATGAATAAAGTGTTCCTGCAGCATTGATAACAATATCAAACTGGCGCCCGCTAAAATAACCATCCACTGAGCTTGGATCTGCAACATTAAGGTCAATACGCGACGGAGCCGCTACTTGGTGTCCGGCCGCTATTAAAGATTGTGTTAAAAATTTTGCAAGGTCCCCTTGACCACCTGTTATTAATATATTCATTTTTTAGGCTCGGGAATTGGGTGTACATCACTTGGCTCAATAAGTTTTTTATATTGGTCGTAAATTTTCTTTTTTAAGTTGGTTGAGCTAACACCGGCCCCATAAGGAAAATAAAACACCTGTACACCTTGATCTTTTAGGTAGTCGTATTTCCCTTTCCAGTCATCTCCAATAACAAAAATATCAATATTTAAGTTCTCGACTGTTTCATTATGGTCTAATGTGCGTTGTGGGATCACCACGTCAGGGTCTCTTAACCCTTCAACAATGGCTATGCGCTCTTCAAACGGCACCGCTGGCGGCTTTTTATAAGAACATACAAGTTCGTCAGTACTAACACCTACAATAAGGGTGTCACCTAAACCACGACCATAATTGATCATTTTTAAATGATTACTGTGAAACAGGTCAAAGGTCCCCGATACATACACAACTCTACTCTTCATAATATACCTCTTTAATTTTCTTTCGTTTATTAGCTATCGCCAGCTAACAATTTATATAACCGTACAAGTAACGCTGCAAATACAATACACGCAGAAAATAACACTAATTTATTATAGTTTACGGAAACTTTTCGCTTTACGAAAACCGTAGGCATCGTACTTGTTGCTACCAGTAAAACCGTCACTATCAACAACAACCTGCCCGACACAATAGCAAAGCTTGAAAATAAAATTGTAAGTAACAAAAACGACTTTACTAAATAAAAGTCTTTTGCCCGGTTTAGTTTTACTTCACTTTTAAACTTAAAAAACTCTAAGAATAAAATAAAAAATAAAAACACCTTTCCAACTAACGATAATGGCTCTAAGTATACAGTGCCTTCATAGCCATAACCTAGCTTAGAACCGATCATAATAATTATATCGCGGATGATCTCACTGAGAATAAAAGCACTGCAACCGCAAGCTAAAAACAAAGTAGGCGTAGCAAACTTTATAAATAGCCTATTAGTTATATACCCTGCAAAAGCTAAAACACCTGCGGCAGGATGAACAAGCACCGAGGTAGCCGACAAAACTTTTAGTTTTTTAGCATATATCAGTAATGCAATTGCCCCAAAAGCCCCCGTAAAAAACCGCGTTTGTTCGTTTAGTATTTCACCTACTAAAACAATTAACACAACCATAAAAAATAAGTTTCGGGTTAGCGCCGCTATTGATACCGCCATAATAACTAGATAACTTAAATGCACATAAAAGTAGCTTAAACCTAAGCTTCTGAATACATCGCCCAGAACAATAAAGAGATAACCAAATGCCTCTTGCCCTTTGTTATAGGCAGTCATTAACTTTTGGTAATCATCTAAATATTCATTTGTAGCGACTAAAGCTATCAAAATAATAAATGCGCGAAATAATAAGTTAACCATTTATTAGGCTTTTATCTTCTATATTTTGCTTAAAGTCATTATTTGATTGCATAGGCCTTTTTTGTAATAGACTTTCTAGCTGATGAACATTAGCAATATCTTCAGATATAATTAAATAAGGATAATATTTTATATCAGCAAAGAAAGTGCAACTTCTATTAACAACAACCCACATATCTTGGCTAATTGCCTCCGCCAATACACGCGGAAAACCTTCATAATATTCATGTGTTATGCACACTAATACCGCATATTGAGAAATCTCTTTAGCCACTAACTCAGGAGCGACAATTCCTTGATAGCTTATTCCATTAGGAATTGCATTTGATTCGCCAGGCCCATACAAATTCAACTCGCCAGGAATACATTTTACAAACCGAGAGAGCTCTGCATTACCTTGAATTTTTGATGTGCGCCCTAAAAAAACAAACCCCTCTCGCTGCTTATTATAAGGGTAATGTTTTGGTAAATAGTCGATAAGATAGGTGCTGTCTTTAATATTAAACGCTTCTTGTACCTGATTTCCAGTATGAAAAAACTTAGCACCACTACGCTCTGCTTTTTTTAAAATGAGCGTGGTAAGTTTTCCATTTAAAAATTTAAATAAATTAGCTACAGTAAAATTACGCTTTAAAAAAGCCCAGGTTAATCTGTTAGCGCAAATGTGAATATACATTTTTTCTGCGTATTTCTTCTTCCAGCATGTACTTAACAATAGCGGTATCAACGAAGGGGCTCTTAGCCAAATCAGCGATGATTGATTTTTTTCTTGGCGAATGACCTTTTGCACCCTACCAAAATCCTCTCGGTGCGAATTACTAAACAACAAGCCTTTAATCATACTAAGCGTATTTTTAGACTCCGGCAGAGAAATTATTTTTTGATTTTCTTGCTCAGAATCTCCAGTGCCACGCATAATAAGCGACATTTTATAGCCATTAAAATACTCTTTTAACCAAGAAACACTGGGGTTAGAAGTTGCATCACCTTTAACAAATGGCGCTTCACCAAGTATAATTAGAACTTTTTTTTCATTCATCGATGTGCTTAACCTTCACAATATGCTGAAAGCGCATACTTTCTGGTGGTAGACTCATATAATTACCATACCGACAAGTTAAGTACGTTTCTGCTGACTGTGGCCCTTTAAAGATATAATCATTTATTACAAACTCTTGTTTTGCTGGCCACATGGCAGATTTATCGATCTTTAAGTTTGTAAATGGTGTTTCAACACCATAGCCTATAAAAGTTTTAGAGGTGGTTGACGCCTTTTGTTTTACATAGTTAATAGCAGCATCACGTATACTATTTACTAGTTTTTCAGGCACTAAACGTAATAATTTCACTAAGTTTCGAAATACAACGCCTTTATTTTTTAGATGGAATTGGCTCATCGATTTGGCAAGCACCAATTTACCAATGTATTTATTGCAAAAGTTACCTAAAAAATTATCGGGATATTCATCAACTGGGAATATGTCTAAAAAGATACCATATGGGCAGAATTCAGGCATGCCATTCGCTAACTCGTTAATTTCGGCAACGCGCGTGCCTTTCATATACACTTTAGCTGGCGTAGCTGGTTTATAGTAATTATGGTCGCCCACTTTGATCAGTGCAAAGCGGTTATCTTCTTTCCAGCATTTTAAAAAACGATTATAGTCGTCTCTAGGCATTACGACATCAAAATCATCATCCCAAGGAACAAACCCCTTATGACGCACAGCTCCTATTAAACTGCCGCCACAGATCGAGTACTCAAGGTTATGCTCTGTACAAAACTTGTCAAACATAATTGCTATCTCAAGCATATTATTTTGTATCTCAAGTAACTTCATAGTTTATTCTCCAGCATTAATGACTGCCTTCTAATGATAAAATTCATTGCGCATCCTAAAAGAAAATAAATGTATAGCTCGTGGTTAGATAAATCAAAGAGATAAAAAGGCACTATTAATAACAGTGCTTGCACTATTCCGCCTAGATTAAATAAACGATTAGGCCTAACTAGTTGCTGTAATAACTGGCCCCAAAATACATTTAATATACTTACAAGAAAGATTAAAAATAATGCATCCACATAATAGAAAAGCACAAAAACTACAACTAAAAAATATGGTAATATTTTTTTATTAATTGTTAACAGTGTTTTTTTATGTGAGTCAGCTAACACTTTTTTATTTTTTCTAAATATTAATGTTGTTAATACCGAACTGAGTCGTTCGAAAACCCGTAAGGCACGCTCTAAAGCAACAATTATTGCCGAGTTTAAAGACTGACTATTAAGTACATTCGACATAAAAATAAGCCAAGCTACCGAAAATAAGGCACCACTTGTTATAAAAGGAAAGTGCTCATTAACAAATAATCGATAATTTTGCCAATCCAAAAACTGTACTTTAAAAATATATGAGGCAGTAATAAACACATTTAACGCTGTAGTTACGATTAGAAAGTACCAAATAGGCTCTTTGTTAATTATACAAACGTACAATATGATTAACTTTAATATGCTTTCGGCCCACGCTATAGCCGTTGGTAACTTGTTTAAGCCCAAAACATATAAAAATGCCCAGCTAGGTAAAGAACTCAAAATCAGTAAAACGATAAAGTTAGTTGAATAATTAATTTCTAAAAAAGTAAATTCAAAACCAGAAAAGTAAACAGCTCCTGCAGCTATAAACCTAACTAAACCATATATCCCAGCAAAGTTTATTAATCCTTCTTTTTTACGATCTTTCTGCACCAGATAATGAGTTGTATTACTAAAGCCACTAGAGAGTAAACCAACACCGAATGTACAGGCATAAAAAAACAACATACCCTGCTCTGGCTTGTCTCCCTGAAAAATGATAATTGGCGCCATTAAGCTAAAGGCTAATTGGGGGAAATATAAAGCTGCAGCAGAAAGTAAGGCTGTTATTTTAGTACGCGCATATTTAGAAATGATGGCTTAATTCCTCAAGAATACTTTGTATATACTTTTTAGAATTGATACAGGCAAAAGGCGAGTCGACGCTCTTAAACAAAACAATATAGCGCCACTCAATTTACTGGTATATCCAAGTTGATTTTTAACTTTGGCTAATTGCCACTCTGACTTTACATAATTCCAACCGGAACGCCTTTTTTCCATTCCATTGCCAATACGAGCATCAACCAATGACTCTGGCATTAAGATAAATTGAGCATTATTACTTTTCATGCGTAGCCACAGATAGTAATCCTCCATAAAATGAAGGTGCAAGTAACCTCCTGCAAGTAAAACGGCATCCTTTTTAAACAACACAGCCATATGATTTATAACATTTCTTTTTGCCAGCTGTTTTTTTAAATGTTCTGATTGCGACGCACAACGGAAACGCTGCAAATCCCCAGGAACTTGATCAAACTCTTCTACGGTAGCACTAACCAGATCAGCATTTTTCTCAACAGCTATCTTAAGTTGCTTTTCAAAGCGTTCAGGTGCATTTATATCATCGGTATCAAAACGTGCTATATAACTATACGTGCATGCTGCCAAGCCATGATTAAGCGCATCACCTAAGCCTTGGTTAGTTTGCAGTGCAACTACTTTAATATTTAACTTTTTTTGCCATCGCTGTACGATAATTTGTAGTTCATCACCTACAGGTCCATCAAATACCAGTATAACTTCATCAGCTTTTAAGCTCTGTTCATTCAAGCTAGAAAGCGCCATTTGCAAATATTCTGGTGATTCTCCATGATACAAAGAACCTAGCGCAGAGAATTTGGGAAGTAGTAATCCCATTTATCGCCCCATCCCAAAGATCACCGTCTTTACTGTTAATAACAGTATTTTTAAATCCAAAAAACTTGAGTGATGCTTAATATAGTGAATATCGTACTTGTGTTTCCATACTGCATCTTCAACTGAAGCGCCATATGGATAGCTTACCTGCGCTAATCCAGTCACTCCTGGTTTAACTGCATGCCTAAAGCGATAGTAAGGGATCACTTTCTCGAGTTCAGTAATAAAAATTTCTCGTTCCGGCCTTGGACCTACAATCGACATTTCACCTTTGAGGACATTGACTAGCTGTGGAATTTCATCAATTCGTGTTTTCCTAATGAAATGACCGACTTTAGTTACTCTTATGTCATTTTCGTCAGCCCATTGTGCGCCATCTTTTTCGGCGTCATTTCGCATGGAACGAAATTTAATAACCTTAAATTCTTTATTATATTGCCCTGTTCTTTTTTGCAAAAAAAACAATGGCCCCTTGCTCTCTAGCTTTATTGCAATTGCAGCTAATAAAGAAATTGGCAGAGTGACAATCAAGATCGCTAAGGAACTAGTAATATCTAAAAATCGCTTAACTAATTGGGTTCTCTTTTGCGATAAAATAGAAAACGCTTTTTGATGCAAAAAATAGCTACTATGAAGCAGTGACACCTCAGTATATTTTAATCGCTCATCCAAGTAACTAACTAGGGGCTCAACCCAAGCTCCGCACTCTGTAGCACTCACTAAAAAGTTTCTTTGCTGTTTACCCAGCGCTGCACTCTTAAAGTGGCATATTACCTTTTTACTGAAATTATCAATATCATAGCGATTTATGACTATGGTGAACTCGTAATTAATAGCAATAGCTTCCACTTCCGAGACGGCTTCATCAGGGCAATACAAGTATATAATATCTTGCTTCAATGCTTCTTTTTTCGATTTAAATGGCTTTTCCATACGTCTCAAAATAGACATATCCTCAAAAGAAACACCTTCAGCTTGATTTGGTATTATTTTAAACCCCATAACAAAACCTTAAATCAACATAATTTTTCATAAATACACTAACCCTGACGATTAAAGTGTCTAAAAACCACAACCATTGAGCTGAGTAAAAAGCCTAATAATAAACCTATTAAACAGATTAGGGCACGGCTTGGTTTTGACTTTTCTTGTGGGGCAATCGCAGGATCAATTGTTTTAAAAACATACTCATCACGCACATTCGCTAACATAATAGTTCGCGCCTGTTCTTCGACCAACTTGTATAAAACAGCTCTAATATCAACAACTTTAGTCTGCTCTAATTGCTCTGTAAGAAACTCAGTGCTTTTTAGGGCCTCTGCTACGTCTCTTTCCTTCATTTCTTTGTTAATTTCTAAAATTAACCAGTTAACCCATTGCTGTGCGATAAAAGGTGATAGATGCTCTATCGATACTTGAACCATACCTGTATCTGGATCTTCCATAACATTAAACAACTCCATAAATACTTTATAAGCTTCTTGAGTTGATGGCTTAGGTGTATAGGGTGGACTCACCTCACGCACCCAAGTTTTAGTTGTTGGATCATACAAATCAGCATCAAAAGAAAGTGTATTGCTAGCTAGGCTCCAACTTTCTGCAGCAATAAGGTCAGGTAAAATTTTATATTTTTCAATAAAATTAGCTATGAACTGCCGAGATTTAATAACTTCAATTGCTAATTGAGTATTGCTGGTCGCTGGAGAACCAAGATTAATTCCAGCTAGACTAGCCATACCGCCTAATTGACCGGTTAAACCGGCCAAGCCACTATTGTCATTTTTTTCTGAAGGAGCGAGTAAAACTTCTGACTTATAAATGTTTGGCATTTGCAGTGCAAAAAACACAGCACCTAATAAGAATATTATGGTTGTAATTGATATAGTTAACTTACTTTTCCAAATAATTAAGAACAAATCTTTGTAATTAATTTCATCGACTAACAACTCTTTTTCCGTACCTAAATTTTGCATATTAACCATCTTCATTATCTTAAGTTACTTTTGAAAATACACTTTCGTATTCAAAGCTATAACTCTAATTAAGCTTAATAACTTATTAGTAATTTAATTAAATACTACTAATCGCAGCAACTGCTACACCAAGTTGATAAATGATTTGTGTGGCTGTGCTCCACAGTGTCAGGTTATCCATATAACCTGAATTGAGTGGAACTACGATTGTGTCACCAGCCTCTAGCATTTGTGAATCATTGACAGCAAACCAACTTCCTGAATTTGGAATTTTCACTGAGCCGTTGGCTTTGATAATATAGATACGCTCATCATCAGCGCGCTCTTTTAAACCACCACTAAGGGCGATGTAATCATTATATGAAATACCCGGTTTAAATAAGTGAGATGTGGCATAGTTTACTTCGCCTATTACACTGATAGAGTCACGCTTACTTGGCACATATAAAGTATCGCCGTCTTGCAGAACCAGCTTTTGTTTATCTTCAACGATTAAAGGAAGATCAATAACGAGTCGCCCTACCGCTTCTATATCTGCTAAGTCGATAAGTAACTTGTTCATCTCATCGTACGATAACGTTCTGGCGCCTTTCTCAAAACTTTTTTGCGCAAGATCACGACGTAACTCTTCTGATAACTTAGTTAATTGCTGCTGCTCTTGTTTACGAATCGACTCGCGTGTGAAAATCGCAGCCTTCTCTTCAGCAAACTCTGAGAACCCACCTGCGCGCTCTAGTAGGTTAGTCAATGTTTCACCACGACGAATTGTATAAGTTCCAGGGAATTTAACTTCACCTTTTAACTCAACTTTTACATTTTCTTGCCAGTTAGGGATTGAGAATACATTTAAACTATCTTTACTTCGCAGTTTTCGGTTATCACCAAGTTCCCCTAGCATAGCTTTATGTAAATTAAACTTTATGTGCTCGACTTTAGAAGCATCACCAGCTAATAACCGGGTAATTTCAGCTTGCTCTGTATAAGCAGATTCAAGTAACCCACCTGCGGCTATAATTAGTTCGTTAACTTCAGCGCCTACTGTTAATGGATATACACCTGGGTAAGCAACGTGACCATTTATTTCAATTAACTGCATGGCTTGAGTTACTGAAGCTTGCTGTTTTAATTTAGCTTTGATTGGTTTTAATATGTTGTAGCGACTAAAGATTGAATAATCTTCAGGCGCAAGCTCAGCAGCCTCTTCAGCCGCTTTTCTTTGCTTGGCCAATTGAGCAATAGTTAAATTGGCGCCATCATCAGGCTTTTTGAAAGGATCTTCACTTTGAATAACCCCTATGTATTTTTCGAATTCTTTCTTTTGATACTTATGCCACTGCTCAACTTTGATTTGTTGTTGCTGTTGTTTTTCGGTCAGTGCCATATTTGTTAGCGCTAACTCTTCAGCTTCTTTTGCTTCAAAGCGGCTAAAAACTAATAACTTGTCATTTGCTTGCAACTCTAAATCGTGTTCAGCTGCTTTTACAATCGCTTGCGCAATATCAAATTGATACACCTCAATATCGCCTGCAATATTGATTTCACGCACTAACAAAGCATAACTAAGGTCAGCTTGTGGTAACAAATCACCACGAACAGACGTAAATAAATCAGAAATACGCTTACCTTGATGCCATTGATAACTCCCTGGGCGAGCTACTGCACCAATAACGGTAATTGAGTTTTGAATCTGTAAACTTACCGGATTAAAACGGATTCTGTCGCCATCTTGCGGAATATAGTTGATATCGTTAACACTAAAATCGACTGATAAAATTTCTTTCGCATTGTAATTATTAAAGCGCTCGATAATTGCTTTTTGTGCATACGCTTCTGGCTTTAAGCCACCGGCCATTTTCAATATATCTTGGGCAGTTTCATTATTTTTTATTTCAAAGATTGCAGGACGTTTAACCAGCCCTTCAACAGCAACTTGGGCCCCTACGGGTGGAACAAAAACCACATCGCCTGATTTTAAAGTGATATCGTTTCTACTATCACCTTTAATCAGTAATTCATACAGATCAAAGTTTGCAATGACTTTACCAGCACGTTTTACTTGAATATTACGTAAGGATGCAATGTCTGATACACCACCACTAATAAAAAGTGCATGCGATACTGTGGTCAACGACGATACGCTATAACTACCCGGCTTATATGCTTCACCTAACACTAAAATACGCATACTGCGCAATTGACCTAAAGATACAAACGCTTTTACGCCTATAATTTCTTGTTCAACTTTAGCTTTAATAAGTTCTTTTATTTCACCAAATGTAAGCCCAGCAACGGTGACAGGGCTTAAGTTAGGTATATTAATTCTTCCTTCACGATCCACTACAACTTCGTAGCTTTCACTTTCTTTACCATAAAAGTTAATTTTTAATTGATCACCGCGGCCAATTAAATATGTTTCTGGTACAGCCGCATTTTCACTTGGCATGAAGGTCGTAGGCTCACCAGAGAATAACTCGTAACCAAAAGGCTTGATTTCATCTCTTTGTGGATCAAAGCGTTCTTCGTCTGTTAAAACTGGCTCTTCTTGTTCTTGACGCGGATAAACAGTTTGTTGTTCTTCTGCTGCTGCGCTAGGTGATGATTGATTACCAGTGATACTCGTTAGATCAACACCATATTGCATAGCAAGTGCTTCTTGCTGCGCTTTCGGTAGCTTTTTAAATTGTTCAATTTGCGATGCAGTAGGAGTGAAAGCAAATGCAGATGCAGTCGTTAGCAGTAAAAAAAATATTAAAAATCGTTTAAAAAGCATCACAAGTAGGTTTTTCCTAGAACAACGGCCAAAAGATTGGCTATTCTACATTATTTACAAACAAATAAAAAAGGGACTTACGTCCCTTTATTACAGTTAAATGTCACTAAACGAGGCTTAATTGTTAAAAACTGTAAACCAATGTCAGCGACGTTTCTGTGTCTGTGCTTTCTTTGTCGTCAGCAACAACTGAGTTGTTAGTAATGTTATAAGCAACCTTCATTTGTAATGAACCGTTGATTTTAGCTAAAAGCGCTGTTTCTGAGCGTGTTTTAGTGTTGGTATCACCGTATTCGACTGAAACTAACTGAGTAAGCTTTGCGTTATCAGAAATTTGCCAATTATAATCAAGCTTACCTAGAGCGATAACCTCACCTTCACGCTCACCCGCTAAAGAGTTACCATTTTCATCAACTTCGGTACTCGTATCAGGGTATTGAAAGTACTTATAACCAGGACCAATTTCAGCATTTAACCACATGTCAGAGCGGTCTAATAAACGTTGACCATAACCCGCTGAAATAACCGACTCGCTGCGATAAGCACCAAAGTAATCAGAAACGTGTGAACCATAAACATATAAATGCGCATGCTCTTCATTTAACTTATAGTTACCTTGTACTGATAACGAGTATTTTTCGTTAGTACGTTGCGTTTCTTTTATACCAGCATCATTCTCAACGTCGTCTTCTTTATAAAGACCGTTAATTTTATACTCGTTGTTCCAGCTTTCTAAGTTATGTAACGCCTTGATGCCGCCTTTAAGGGTGGTTGTTTCTGTATTACCGCTGGTAATAATTGCACCTAGCTCACTGGTAACTTCCCATGTTTTAGTATCTTCAGCGAATGCGTTAGTTGCAGCAGATGCTGCAACTAAAATTGATAAAAGCTTTAATTTCATTAAAAAATAACCTTTGCTACTTGTTTGGTTGATTAATCTTGCTTGTGAAGGTGAACATCCATTTGCGGAAATGGAATAGTGATATCCGCATCATCTAATGCGATTTTAATGTTCTCAATTAAAGACCAATAAGTTGGCCAGTAATCGCCTGAGTTAACCCAAGGACGCACAATGAAGTTTACGCTTGAATCTGCAAGCTCTGACACTGATACGTTATAAGCTGGATCTTTAAGAATGCGTGACTCTTGATCTAGGACTGATTTAAGTACTTCTTTTGCTTTGCGTAAGTCTGCATCGTAACCAACACCAATAACTAGATCGATACGGCGAGTTGATTCGCGCGAGTAATTAATAATTGAGTCAGACATAATTTTAGAGTTTGGCATGATGATAACTTTGTTATCTGGTGTGCGTAGTTCAGTAGAGAAAATTTCGATTTTTTTCACTGTACCAGCTTTACCGCCAGCTTCGACATAATCACCCGATTTGAAAGGACGAAGTAATATAATAAGTACGCCAGATGCGAAGTTAGATAGTGAACCTTGCAGTGCTAAGCCAACTGCTAAGCCTGCAGCACCTAAAATAGCGATAAATGAAGTGGTTTCTATGCCTATTTGTGACAATGCCATTAAGATTGTTGCCATAAATACGATGGCATAAACAATGCTAGATACGAACGAACCTACAGCTTTATCTACTTTCTTTTTGTCGAATGCTTTTTCAGTTAGGTTAGAGCAAAATTTTGCAACACGACCACCCAGTAAAAAGATCACCAATGCAATTACAGCTTGAATGCCATAATGCAAAATCAAACCTGAGTTTTCGTTTATCCAGTTAAGTATTGTATCCATTATCACTCCTGATATTCAGTATTAAGCAGTTTGCTGGTTAAATTATATCTGATTTCAATTTATTATTTAATTAATTAATCTATTTATCTTTAAAAGAACATCTTTAGGGTTAATTTTTATTTTACCTAACCAGATAAAAAAGTGATTTAAAAACTCATCACAAGGCCATTTTATGAACAAAAATATTCAATTCTAAATTTTTTTCATTTTTTTTGCTCTTAACCCTTCACAAGATTTATTATTTTATGTATTATCCGCGCCACACCAAACAAGGTGTGTTGTGGCGGTTGTAGCTCAGTTGGTAGAGCCCCGGATTGTGATTCCGGTTGTCGCGGGTTCAAGCCCCGTCAATCGCCCCATCTTTTCCCTTCTTAATTTCAATATCAAATACGTCTTAAAATTTCATCCTATTGATTAATTCATATTAAGCACAAGCCAGAAATAATGGCTGAAGCCTGTTCCTACAAGAAATATACACACATGCATTATCCCGTAGGTGAGCGCTTTAGCGCCGATTAGCTGTTGCGTATAACCTAAGCTTAAACATAATCACACCTGAAGCCTGTTCCTACAAGAAATATACACATGCATTACTCGTACTCGTAGGAGAGCGCTTTAGCGCCGATTGCATAATTTAATCTATACTTCATTAAACCGTTTTATATTTAAAGGATAAAAATGAAACTTCGGTCACAGCAGCTACGTCAACATCGTCACTCTATTATTAACCATTATTATTCTGTGACCACATGTACACATCAACGAGTTAAATTATTTGAAGATTTTTGTAATGCGCGAATTCTAATACGCTCACTAAAACAATCTGATTTAAATGGCTTAACTAAAACAATTTGCTTTGTAATAATGCCTGATCATATGCATTGGTTTTTGCAGCTGAAAACACAAGATTCGCTATCTTCGGTGGTGGCTAAAGTAAAAGGGCGTACATCATTTCTCATGCACAAAGCTAAAAATGAGCAAATTTGGCAAGCTGGTTTCTACGATTCATTAATTCGAGATGAAGAACATTTATTACATCAAGCAAGATACATAGCTGCCAACCCAATGAGAGCCGGTATTGTTGACAACCTTGGAAGTTATCCCCATTGGGATTGTGTTTATTTAAACCCCTCTGAACATGATTAACACAATCACGGCTGAAGCCTGTTCCTACAAGAAATATACACACATGCACCATCCCGTAGGAGAGCGCTTTAGCGCCGATTAGCGTACCCTCGCTAACTTTACTCTCGCCAGCTCGCAAGCTGCTTTCTTGCAGACAAAAAAATGCCACCTTTAGGTGGCATTACACACGGGATTATTTCTACATTATAGAAATTCTTTTCAAAAATAAGGTTCTAGGTTCTAGGTTCTAGGTTCTACAAAGCTAAACTTTTACCTTGAACCTTTCAACTTTAATCTTATTTCCAGCTTTTCATCTTGTGCCCTTTAACAGCATAGAAAAGGATGAATAAATAACAAGGTAACATTACGATATAAGCGCCCTGCTGAGCCTCGGCAGAATCCACACCACCGCTTGCTAGACCCCAAAATAGTGGTCCAAACGCACCACCGGCGATACCCATTACAAGCAGACCAGAACCAACACTGGTTAATTTACCTAACCCAGACAACGCTAACGGCCATACCGCAGGCCATACAATAGCATTCGCAAATCCTAACACAGCTATCATCAATAGTGTATCTGGTAATTGTACCTCTAAACCAAGCGCTGTTGCGACAACCACTGAACTAGTATCGCTAAATACCACGGCAAGGGTTAGTACGCAGCCTAAAATAGCAGACAAACTCAATGCAGTTTGCTGCGAAATAACACGTGGTATAAGTGCAATACCTAAGATATAACCCAGCACCATACAAGCCATCGTATAAGAGGTCATGACACTATATTTTTCAACACCTAGCGATAACGCAAAAGTACCAATGGTATCGCCTGCAATCACCTCCACGGCTACATAAACGAACAAAGCAAGCACACCTAGTGCAAGACTTGGATGGGAAAGCGCTTCTTTTACTTGCCCTTTAGCACCTTGCTCCTCATCATCAACAAGCTCTGGTAATGGCATCTTTGTCACGGCAAATGCCAGTGCACCAATAAATAGCGCTAACCCTAAATAAGGGTAAATTAAACTATTCGCCATTGAATCAATTTCAGCTTGTGATAAATCTTTACCAACGAGGCCAGTA
This sequence comes from Pseudoalteromonas sp. SR44-8, assembly GCF_014163635.1. NCBI lineage: Bacteria > Pseudomonadati > Pseudomonadota > Gammaproteobacteria > Alteromonadales > Pseudoalteromonadaceae > Pseudoalteromonas > Pseudoalteromonas sp. SR44-8. The sequence continues at coordinate 3,558 of NZ_JACJDS010000058.1, read as the reverse complement.
AAATCACTTAAAATTAATGCTGTAAAAACGATTGGCGCAATCACGCCTGCGCCTTTATTTAATATCCCCATGATACTAACACGTGCAGCAGCTGACTCTTCAGGCCCAATCCTAACAACATACGGATTTACTGCTGTTTGCAACAAGGTTTGACCAGCCCCCATAACCAACTGCGCAAATAAAAACAAAGCAAACACTTGAGTTTTTGCAGCTGGAATAAATAACAAACCTGCCACCATCATGGTTGCCATACCGAGTGCCATACCATTTTTATAACCAACTTTACGAATGATCATTGCCGATGGCACTGCAGTAAAAGTAACAGCTATATAAAACGAGAATAAAATCAGTGACGCTTGAAATGGACTAAGCTGTAATACTTGTTTTAAGTATGGCATTAGTGAACCGTTCAACCAGGTTGCAAAACCTAGGATGAAGAATAAAGTGGCAACAATGGCCATGGGTATAAAGTTACTTTGTTTGTTTATTTTTGACACAGTGGCTTCCATAAAACTTCTTCTTGTTGCGAGCTATCGTTGTAATTATTTATTGCAATTAAGTTCAAAAAAACTTAAATCGACGATTAGCGTTGCTGTACTTTATAACACTTTGGCGACATTTAAATGACAATGTCGAAACAAAAATGACAGCGCTGCCATAAAACTTTACGTTAATTACAGCCATATTACTAGTAACAATTTATTTTACAACGGCACAAAAAAGGGCCTTTATGGCCCTTTCAAAACGTAATTAGTTACTAATATATTAATTTATATGAGTAATTCTGCTCTTCAGTTTACTATTTAAGCTACTACGTAATGCCACAGACTGCTGTTCAGAAACACTGATCGGAGCTGTATATTGCTGCCAACTCGCGCCATTATCTAAACTATACTCGGTATTTAAATATGCAAATGGCGTATTAATCTCAAGCTTACCATTGTTGATCACACCTCCAGGTACAGGTAAATTCAAAGTTACACCTGCATTTGCTAACTTTGTAAGCTCTTTCAAACCAACTGCAGCAGAAAATTGCGCCCAGTCTTTTTCTTGGCTTTTACGATCAACCTGCTCACCCTCCCATGGTGCTTTATGCCATGCACGCTCAGCAACAGACAGAATTCGCGGGAATATCATTGCCAATACTTGATCTTCGGTTCGAATAGTTTCAGACCAAACTTGTCCTTGCATACCTAAGATGTTTTCTGGCTTTTCTAATTTTGGTAGTGGACGACCAACTAAAGCTTCAAGGTTATCTATCGGCTCCCGTGTTCGGGTGTAATCGGCATTGGCATACACATCGTCTGGCATATAATTAAATGCTTTTTTAGTATCGGTATAGCGAGTTGCCCAATAATATCCACGTTCTTCTGGGTGAGCTTCATAAGGATGGTCGAAGTATAAGTGTGTACCATGCGATAATATAACTTGATAACCTGCATTGGCAAGGCGGTAAGCTCTGTCTGCAACACCCCACTCCCAAATATTGTCCCAGACGTTTGCTGTAAAGGTTTTATTTGGAAACTCATCGCGCTTAAACGGGTTAGTGCGGTCATACATTAAACCATCTTCCCATGCACCTGGCGAAATACCGCGCTTTTCAAGTAACTTGGCCACACGTTGTGTAAAGTAAGGTTTTAGATCTGCGGCACCGGCAACCCCATTATTAGGGTCGGCAAACATTGCTTGGCATATTGGCGAGCCAACCCATGAACCGGCACCCACTTCATCGCCACCAAAGTGTAAGTTAGTCAATTGCACACCGGCTTCGCGGTACATTTGTTGTAATTCGTAGGTAACCTTATCTAAAAAAGCATAGGTTGAATCCATGCATACGTTCATCGAGTTATCTTTGTAGTTTTGCACCGTCATATATACCGAGGTGTCTTTTGGATCGCTCAATAAATATTGTGTCGCTGCACTAATATCGACTTGCTGCGTTTCTTTTCCTGGATTCTTTTTATTAAGAAGGTTATTTTTAGCTGTTTTTTGAGCTTCATCAGCAAGCTTATGATAACGCGCTTCCATTGCTTTGATTGATGCTCGAGCATGCCCCGGCCCTTCAATTTCAGGAATGATTTGAATATGGCGGTCTTTAGCAAATGTTAGTAATTCAATAAACTCGCTACGGGTTAAGTAACCATTACCTGAGCCCGATTTAAATGGCCCGGTTCCTAGCTGTGTTAACAGACATTCTTTTTCTTCAAGGTCAAAACAGCGATAACCACCAATATCAGTTAGCTCTGGTAATCCTGGAATTTCTAAGCGCCAACCTTCATCTTCTGAAAAGTGCCAATGTAGTTTATTCATTTTATAACGCGCCATTTGCTCAACCAATTTGAACATAGCGTCTTTGCCGTGGTAATTGCGGCCATTATCATAGTGCATGCCACGCCAGGTATAACGAGGGCTGTCTTCAATCTCAAGTTGTGGAATGTCTACAGTACCTTGGCTATTTGCCGGGAGTAGATTAAGTAAGCTCTGCATGGCATAGAAGACACCGGCATTATCACTCCCAACAATTTCAATACGATCGTCATCTATTTCAAGAGTGTAACTTTCTGATTTACCACCGGCCAACTGTGGATTTACTTTTAAGCTGATCAGTTTTTCTTTTGCTAGTTTGATGTGATCTGGCTGTGCTTTTAAGGTCAGGCCATAGTCATCTTGCAAATCTTGCATAAACACCATGACTTCGTTCTTTAACTGACCTTGGAAAGTGATCTGCCAGCTGCTATCAAGTGTTGCAGTACCGCGATTAAACTCTACTTTTTGTGGCTTTGGAATGATCCGCTTTAATGCATCTTGTTGCGATACTTGACTTGTCGTTTGTTGATTACGCTCAAAACGCACTTTTGGGGTGACTAATACCGTTAAATCTTTTGGCTCGTTATAACGACGCAGTTGATTTTCACGCTCGAACGGTGCAACAAACTGGGTCATATCTTCGCTGTCAGTATTTGCAAAAATAGCCGGTTTATTATCACCAGATACAAAAAAAGCACGTGGCATAAAATCAGAATAAGCAACCACCCAAACTTGAGCGTCAAACTCAAGTACTAAGCTTTTACCTGAAGCTAACCCTGTAAAGTTTTTAGTTGGGGTAATGCGATGTAAATCACCATTTACGTGTTCAATATTTAAACCCGCAACTAGCTCAGTACTGATCTTACGAACTGAGTGAATATACAACTGCCAGTCACTTTCACCTGCAGGAAGTGCAACATCAGATTGGTTGTTTAGTGTAATAGTTCCTAAAAAACCAGCGTCTTTATTATGAAAGTTATCTACCACAGCAAATGTCAGAGTGGTCTCTTTGGCAAAGTTATTCACATCAGTTTGCGAAAACTGCGCCTGTGCCATTAATGGCATTATCGCGATCAAACTCGCTAAAGTTCGCTTTTTAAAATCCATTGCTCTCTCCTCGTTGTATACCCTAAGACTACGCATTTCCCCCCACGTAATCTGTTATTTATTATTATTTATTCACCACCATCATATAAAAGATAAAATGACAGCGCTATCATTAATTGAAAAAATAGGGAATAAGCGGTAAGC
>NZ_JACJDS010000057.1:0-19695 GCF_014163635.1 Pseudoalteromonas sp. SR44-8 | reverse complement strand
CAGCTATCAGCTATCAGGAAGAGAATAAATGAAATTTTAAGTTAATAAATAATTTTTAGAATTTTTATAGATATTAAGAAAGTGGTCGGCGATGCAGGATTTGAACCTGCGACCCCTTGGACCCAAACCAAGTGCGCTACCAAACTGCGCTAATCGCCGATATTGAAGTATTAAACCTCGTTTTCATTGAACACTCAAACTGTGTATTTGAGACCACTTTTTGAGAAAGTGGTCGGCGATGCAGGATTTGAACCTGCGACCCCTTGGACCCAAACCAAGTGCGCTACCAAACTGCGCTAATCGCCGATATTCTTTTGTAAATGGGGTGACTGATGGGGCTCGAACCCACGACAACCGGAATCACAATCCGGGGCTCTACCAACTGAGCTACAACCACCGCTATATTTACATGTTTTCAAATGGTGCACCCAGAAGGATTCGAACCTTCGACCGACGCCTTAGAAGGGCGTTGCTCTATCCAGCTGAGCTATGGGCGCATCGAAAACTTCATAGTTTACCAATAAGCCAATCTATTATAATAGAAAGTGGTCTGCTTTTCAGCATTTAACCTGTGACTGCATGGGACATACCCAAACCAATCATTACCATTCTTTATAATTGAGAAAGTGGTCGGCGATGCAGGATTTGAACCTGCGACCCCTTGGACCCAAACCAAGTGCGCTACCAAACTGCGCTAATCGCCGATGCTTACTATTGTTAGCGAGTGACCTCGTTGACAACGGGGTGCATAATAGTGATTTGACCGTGTCAGGTCAAACCTTTTTTTAAGAAAATAAATCAATCGGTCATTTTTAGTTCATAATGGTTAAATATTGTGAGGATCAGCTAAAATTTCAACTGTTTTATATAATTAGCGGGTATATCAGAAAAGCAACTTGGCGCATTAGCGCTTTTCTGCGAAAATAGTAAGCATATTAAAAACGAATAATAAAGAACGTGTTCTTTATTAGCATTATATTACCCCTATTTCTGTATGCATTCGTTTTTAAAGTATCGGTATTAAGTTAACTAACCCCAATTAAAGGTCACCCATGACGGCAAACATCATCGATGGTAAGGCAATAGCTAAACAAGTACGCAGTGCAGTAGCACAAAGAGTAAGTGAACGTGTTGCAAACGGTTTGCGAGCACCTGGACTTGCAGTTGTACTTGTAGGGCAAGATCCTGCAAGCCAAGTTTATGTAGGTTCAAAACGTAAAGCCTGTGAAGAAGTTGGCTTTATTTCTAAATCATTTGATTTACCAGCAGATACAAACGAGCAAGCATTATTAGATTTAATTGATGAGCTCAATAACGATGCACAAGTTGATGGTATTTTAGTACAACTTCCTCTTCCCGCTGGTCTTGATGTTGAAAGAATCCTTGAACATATCACTCCACTCAAAGATGTTGACGGCTTTCATCCTTATAACATTGGCCGTTTAGCACAGCGTATGCCTGCTCTTCGCCCTTGTACGCCAAAAGGTATTATTACACTGCTTGATTCGACCGGTGTAAAATACAAAGGCATGCATGCAGTTGTTGTTGGCGCTTCAAATATTGTTGGTCGTCCTATGGCATTGGAACTATTACTTGCTGGTTGTACAACCACTGTGTGTCATAAATTTACGCAAGATTTAGAAACTCATGTACGCCGTGCTGATCTGTTAGTTGTTGCAGTTGGTAAACCTGAGTTTATTCCTGGGGATTGGGTTAAAGAAGGTGCAATTGTGATCGATGTAGGCATTAATCGTTTAGATAGCGGCAAATTAGTCGGTGACGTACAGTATGATATCGCTGAACAAAAAGCACATTTCATCACGCCAGTACCTGGCGGCGTTGGCCCAATGACAGTAGCAAGCTTGATTGAAAATACCCTTGAAGCCTGTGAAAAATACCATAGCTAATTAGCCTCTAACGTCGCATCAAGAATTAACAAGGGTTGCTGTTTAGCAACCCTTTGTTGTTATTTGTTAGACTATTTTAGCTGAGCGCTGGCGCCGTGTTAGCTTTAACAATTGCGGCAGCACAGAGAAGAAAATCATTAAAACCATTATCGTATATTGCCAAACTTGATAGTGCTCACTTAGTAATACAACGGCGCAAATAATACCTGCGATCGGATTAGCAATCGTACCGAAAGTAAACTCAACCACCGTCATGCGGCCAAGTAACCAAACATACAAGATATACGCAAGCGCTGTATTTGGCACAATTAACCAAAATAATGCAAGCCACTGTATTGAACTGACACCATTAGCAAGTACTTGATATTGTTGTGGATCAAAGTAAATAGCTTGAGTCATTGCTACTAATGATAACAATGATCCGCCAATGATCAGCTGCCATGTTAATACCGTCCACCAATGAGTATGGGTAGACATTTTTTGCACTAAAGTACTACCAACAACAATTGTTAACAACGCACCAATTAAAGCGAATACTCCTAAGGCATTAATCGTGACATGCTGGGGATCAAATAATCGCCAAGCCAAAATCACTAATATAAGTGCGCACACCGATTGCAAAAACGCTGGACGCTGCTTTTTAAAAACCCACGCATAAATCAACGCAACCACAGGCACAGAGACCATACCAACACCGGCAATTGCCGCTGGTAAATTAACCGCCATAATAAAAATAAAACTAAAAAAAAGGGCAATATTAACCACAGCTAATAATACTAAACCGCGCCACTGTTTTGCTTTAGGCCATGATGGTTTAAGCACAAATAACAGTAAACCCGCAGGTAATGCTCGCAACGCGCCAAGTAATATTGGCGGCCAATCTGGGGTGGCATATTTAGTGACCGCATAGGTGGTGCCCCATAAAAAAGCAGGGATCATGGCAAGAAAAATATTCATTTCATTCCTTTCAAAATAACTAAGAAACGCAAAGGTAAAACCTAAGGTTAAGTTGAGGTCAAGCTAGAAAAAATAAAAAGGCTGCCAAATTGGCAACCCTTTGTAATACTTACTAATAAAATACTTACTAAAATAATACTTACTAAAATATGTCTTATTTAGCAATGCCTATTTGACTGGCACTAGTAAGGTAATTAATTACGCTTTACGCCATGTAGTTTTACCTGCAGAGTCTTCCAGTATCACCCCAAGTGCATTTAAAGCATCACGCGCTTCATCAGCCGCAGCCCAATCTTTACTCGCGCGCGCTTCATTACGCTTAACTATTAACGCTTCTATTTGGGCAACTTCGTCATCTGCTTGGCCACCTTGTAAAAATGCCTCTGGTGCTTGTTGAGCAACCCCTAACACTTCCCCAAGACTGCGCAGTACAAATGCTAACTTACCCGCTTGCTCAGCATCAACGTCTTTTACACGGTTTAGCTCTTTGGCTAATTCAAATAACACCGGTAATGCTTCTGGTGTATTAAAGTCGTCATCCATTGCTTTTCTAAATTTAGCCACATGTTCATTTGTTGCTAAATCACAACTGATAGGCTCAACACCACGAAGTGCCGTATAAATACGCTCAAGCGACGAACGTGCTTGATCTAAGTTCTCTTGCGAGTAATTTAACTGGCTGCGGTAATGACCAGAAATTAAAAAATAACGAACCGATTCAGCATCATATTCTTTAAGTACATCACGAACAGTAAAGAAGTTGTCTAATGATTTTGACATCTTCTCTTTATTTACTTGTACCATACCCGTATGGATCCAGGTATTGACGTACTTGCCGTTATTTGCACAGCATGATTGCGCAATCTCATTTTCATGGTGTGGAAACTGTAAGTCTGAACCACCGCCATGAATATCAAAATGCTCACCTAAATGCTTTGAGCTCATTGCCGAACATTCAATATGCCAACCTGGACGACCTTCGCCCCACGGTGATATCCATGATGGTTCACCCGTTTTGGCTTTTTTCCATAACACAAAATCAAGTGGATCATCTTTATCTTGTGCTACTTCAACACGCGAACCGGCTTGTAGCATAGTTAAATCTTGCTGTGACAATGCACCGTATTGCTCAAACGTTGAGACGTCAAATAAAACATCGCCGTCGGCTGCAACATAGGCGTGGCCTTTAGTAACTAGTCGTTCAACCATTTCGATAATTTCGTCCATATGACCTGTGACTGTAGGTTCAATGTCTGGACGCAACATGTTTAGACTATCAAAATCTTCATGCATTGCTTTTGTCATACGCACAGTTAAGTCATTAATCGCTTCGCCATTTTCATTCGCACGCTTAATGATTTTGTCATCAACATCGGTGATATTGCGCACATACTTTAAATCATAACCAATGTGACGAAGATAACGTACGATCACGTCAAAGCTAACAAATGTGCGGGCATGACCAATGTGACAATAATCATAAATGGTGATACCACACACATACATGTCGATCTTGCCGTCGACCATAGGTTTAAATTGCTCTTTTTGACGCGTGAGTGTGTTGTATATATTTACCATTTATTTTAAGTCCTTGACTATTTACTTGAATCGCTATGTTAACACTTGAAAAGCCCCTGCTCTAGCGCTTTATCAATTGAATAAGCACTTTGTTAATCTTAGCTAACTAAGATAAAATAGCGGCAAATAAATCAGCTAATAGGAAACCACATGGTTGTTCTACACACAAATTTTGGTGATATCACCATTAACATGCTCAAAGAAGATGCGCCAAACACAGTTAAAAACTTTTTACAGTATGCTAACGCAGGCTTTTACGACGGCACTATTTTTCACCGTGTAATTGATGGTTTCATGGTACAAGGCGGTGGTTTTGAACCAGGTATGACACAAAAAGAAGTGCATGATCCTATTCAAAATGAAGCAAACAATGGCCTTTCTAATAAGATTGGTACACTTGCTATGGCACGTACTCCTGATCCACATTCAGCAACAGCACAGTTTTTCATTAACGTGAATAACAATGACTTCTTAAACTTCAGCAGCGAAACGTCTCAAGGCTGGGGTTACTGTGTATTTGCTGAAGTTGTTGAAGGCATGGACGTAGTAGAAAAAATTAAAGCCGTTGCTACAGGTAGCACAGGCTTTCATCAAGACGTACCTCTTGATGACGTTATCATCACAAGCGTAACTGTAAACTAATAGTACGCTTACCCACGTAACGTGGCGTTTTAGCGGGTATCTATGCTATACGTATATGCCCGCTTTATTTATTTTTAAAAGACTTACCTATGACTCGCCAAACCTACTTTATTGCCGACCTCCATTTAAGTGAAAATCGCCCAGATATCAGTGCAGCTTTTTATCAGTTTTTAGATACGCATATTATTAATAAGGATGTAGACGCGCTATATATACTCGGTGACTTTTTTGAAGTATGGGTTGGTGATGACTATGTAACTGCACTCTCAACTGAAGTTGCAAAGCATTTAAAAGTAGTGAGTGATAACGGCACCCCAGTATATTTTGTGCATGGCAATCGTGATTTCATTATGCGCGATAAATACGCCAAACAAGCAGGAATGACTTTATTACCCGAACAGCTGGTAATTGACTTATATGGCACTCCCACTGTCATTTTGCATGGCGATGAAATGTGCACACAAGATATTGAATATCAAAAGTTTCGTAAAAAAGGCCGCAGTTGGTGGTGGCCAAGATTCATGCTTGCTATGCCACTGTGGTATCGTCGTAAAGTTGCGCAAAATGCCAGAGAAAAATCAAAGCAAAATCAAACCGGTAAAGCGCTTGAAATATTAGATGTTACTGAACAAGCGGTACTAGCAACATTTGCAAAACACCAAGTAAAACATATGATCCATGGCCATACCCATCGCCCTAATGTGCATCATTATGAAGTAGATAAGCAAACACTCACTCGCACAGTGCTGGGTGATTGGTATACTCAAGGCTCTTATTTAGTTGTTACCGCACAGACACAAGAACTAGTGAGTGAACCATTCGCACAAATATAAAATATTGTCTACGCTTACGATATTGCTCGTTTTTTAATACTGATCGTAATGCTTAAATTATTTTTCATACTTATTTGTTTACCTTACGCAAGCCATACATACAGCCAAGATAAATGGCTTTTTGTTACCGAGCCTTTTCCCCCGTATTTTTCAGAGCAACTGCCACAACAGGGTTGGTTAGCTGACATTGTTGTTACCGCATTAGCAAGCCAAGATATTGAAGCTAGCATTGAGTTTACAACTTGGGCTCGTGCGCTAAGATTACTTGAAAAAAATAAGCGAACAGCTCTTTTAGGGGCTTATTATAGCGCCGAGCGAGAAAAAATATTCCACTATTCACGACCATTAGCAAATTCATTTACTGGATTATTTAAACGAAAAAGTAGCAAAATAAACTACGATGGCAGTTTAACGTCGTTACAGCCATACAGTATAAGTAAAGGTAGTAACTATATAGTTAGCGAGGATTTTAGTAGTGAACACAACTTAGCCATTACAGCGACTAATGACTTGATCAGCAGCTTACGCGTGTTACAGCTTGGCCGCGTTGACTTAGTAGCAGGCACCAAAGAAGTCGGTGAGTACTGGTTAAACAATCATCCACAATTACAAACAGGACAGTCAATCGTATACATCCCTCCTCATTTAGCATCCCACTACCTATATATTATTTTTTCCAAATCTGCTACGCAAAGTAAGCAACAATTAATACAATTAGAAAACGGTTTCAACACCATTGTAAATAATGGTGAGGCCGCACAAGTTCTCCTACGCCATGGCTTTTCAGAGGCTAAGACTGAGCAATACCTACAATTTTTAAAACGTTAAAAAACAAATACTTATATAACTATCACTCTAAGCAACGAATTCGCCGCGCTAAAATTTAGAGTCGGTATCTGAGTTCACCATTAACCCAGCTTTTACTTTATGATATTGGGTATAATAATAATAAACTGAGTTTTAAACCGCTCTACAGAGTGTGGATTGGACTGTAGTTTAATTTCCCCCTGCAAAATTTGTGTAACCCATTGGTGCACCATATATAAGCCAAGCCCAGTATTGCCAATACCACGAGCCGAGGTATAAAAAGGCTCAAATATGAACTGTTGAGAATCCTCTTTAATCCCAACACCACTATCTGAAATGGTTAATTTAATGGATTGACTAGCCGCTTGTTCTATTTTTATTTCAATTTCACCGACTTGATTTTTGGCAAACCCGTGGGTTAATGCATTCATTATCAGGTTTTCTAGCACTTGGGAAATAATTCCTGGTCGGCTTTTTATATCTTGCTCAGTTTCAACTAAGGTTTTCACTTTTATGTTTGAGTTTTTTAATCTTGAATTGAGGGTGATCAGTAAATCTTCGGTTATTTTTCTTATATTACATGTGATGACATCATCATTATGACGATCTATGGCCATTTTTTTAAAACTTTTAACTAATACCGCAGCCTTGTTTAAATTAACTTTAGCTAACCCTAAATTTTCCTCAATGCTCTGTGTACTTTTATCTAATTGCGATTTAGTTAATCCTGCTTTCATCGCCTCATTCAACTTATTAATAGCCACATCCGCATTAGACACAGAGATAATAGCACCACCGATGGGTGTATTCATCTCATGAGCAACCCCCGCTACCAACAATCCCAATGACGATAATTTTTGTGCTTCGAGTAAGCTTGCTTGTAATTGCTGCTGCTGCCTTATAGTTAAATCGAGTTGTTTGTTGACACTATCTAACTCTATTTTTTCACGCTGTAATTTATACGATAAAGTAATTAACTGCTGTTGGAATAAATATTCACGGTAACTAAAACCAAAACCAACAATACATAAAACAATACTACACAGTGCAGCATATTGAAAAGCAGTCATTTTTGCATTATACAGCAGCTCTTTAGGGCTACCGATAAGTATAATAATCTCTTTATCGGAGTCTGCGGTTCTGTGTGTTGCTTCACGTAATGAAACAATAGAGAACCGCCTGAAAGTATATAAACTGTCATGAAAAATACGTGAGGTGCTTTGTACGTCATGTTCAATGATATGTTGCCAAAGCGCTGGAGAGTTATTTGCTAGCGAGTTATTAACTTGATTATACATAAACCCAAACTGTAATGCGGGATCCTTGTTATACAACCAATAACCATCATGATTTAGAATATTTACTTGGGTGTTTTTTTCATCATATTGTCGAATATTACTAAATAAATAATTCAGATTAAAATTCACTACTAACAAGCCATCTATTAAATAATCATCAGCTGGCGTTCTGTAAGTGACTCTAATTGTTGGCTCATGCGGGATAACAACTTTTCCGCGTTCAACATTTAAATCAATTTCTGAAATAAATGTATTCGGTGGTGCAACTAACATCCCTTCTTTAAAGTAATAACGATTTTGCTTATTTTGTAATTGTGATACCTCAACAATTTCGCTTTTTTTATTGCTGAAATTAATTCTATAACGTTCTTTACCACTGCGTTCAAGCCAACGAATTTGCGAGATATTGGTTGATACAGAAGCAAAATTTAAAAAATAGTCATTTATGAGTTTGTCGCTTTTTTGAGCGCTCAATGTATTTAAATCTGTATTACTTTTTAATACTTGGCCATTTGCTAACAGCTGAGTAAGTTTTTTAATACTGCTTAGCTCTTTAGATAAATCAGTACTCACAAGCACTAGTTTTTCATCTTGGCGCTCTTTTATTATGGTTACCTTTGACTGATAAACCTGCTCATACACCAGCCAACCAATTAACATCGCAACAAATAAAATAAACAGCAACTTTATAAGTACGGCTTTTTTATCGCTGTAAAATAAGTTGTTTTTTTTAGTCATTTACATTATCAAACTGTGTTAACCAAATCAGTAAATCATCATAAAATAATGGTTTTGCAAAAAAGTAACCTTGGGCCATTTCACAACCTGCTTGTTTTAACCATTGCACCTCAAATTCGTTTTCAACACCCTCAGCAATAACTTTAAAATCAAATTGCTTTGCGAGACTGATGATCATTTTTATCATGTATTGATTATTTATATTATGCTCAAGGTTGCTGACAAAGTAGCGATCAATTTTTATCGCATTCGACGGTATTTCATTAATGTGTGCTAATGATGAATAACCCGTACCAAAGTCATCAATACTCACTTTAATACCCAATGCCATAAATCGTGATAAAGCCTCTTTAATAAAGTTGTAATTACTGATCGCTTGCGTTTCTGTCACTTCAAGTTCCAGCATCGAGGGAGATACTTTATATTCCTCAATCCGACTTTTGATAGACTCAAAGTAAGAAGGTTCGATCAAGTCATAAGATGATGCGTTAAACGCAATAGGTAAATTTATGCCACATTTTTTAAGTTGATTAATGGTTTGTAGTATTTTTTCAAAAATAACATTATCGAGCTCATTAATTAAACCAGCTGTTTCAGCAAGTTCTATAAACTCTTCAGGATTTACAAAGCTGCCATCAGCTAACTGCCATCTAGCTAGCGCTTCAAAACCAATTGGTTTTAATGTTTTCAGACACATTTTTGGCTGTAAAGCGACACGTAGTTCTTTGGTACTAATAGCCGTTCTCAAGCGCGCCATTAACTCATAGCGCCTTGTTATTGCGACTGTTTTCTCATCGGTATGCAAAATAAACTTCGCTTGAGTTACTTGCATGTAATTTAAACTCGACTCTGCTAGGCTAATTACTTTTTCGGGAGTAATATTTGATGCGCAGCTTAGCTTTAACTCCAACACTCTTACGTCAATAAATTGCTTAACATTTTCAATTTCGTACTTTTGTTTATTATGAAAGCGCGCAATATCATCTTTAATATCAAAATCAACATTAATGAGCATGCCAAAGCTACTATTACTAATAATCGCAATTCTGGGGTCATAGATTGAAAACACATCGACAATACTTTTATGTACCAGTTTTATTATTTTTTTACAAAAATCGTAACCAAAGGTAAATGCTTTTTCGTCAAACTGATAAATATCAAACACAATCAAGCGCATTTTTGATTGCTCATGCAAATTCATATTTTTAATTTCGCGCGTTAACCAATTTCTATTCTGTAAGTTTAATGAAACATCGGTATAAGCAAGCTCGGTTAACCTATTTAATAATGAAATGTTAGTAAATCCACTGCTTACATTTTCACTAAAAACCTTTAATAAATATTCGTTTTCTTCGCTAATGGGGTTATCTGACTTTACAATTGTAATGTAGTGAGCAGCATCATTCATCGTTGCTGCGAAGAAAAAGATACTATGCTGACTTGAAAAAACATGACGTTTTTCTTTAATTGCTAACTGAAAATCTTGGTACATATCGGCCAATAATTCACCGTCGACCTTTTGCCCTTTCACGCCACTAAAACAACCGTTTGTGGTAAGAATAACGGCATCAGAACAATTATCTATATTGCTTGAGCAAAGTATGCCTCCACCATCAGAAATTTTTAAAATATTGCTGATCTCTTGCAATACGGCTGCAGAATATGATCTCATGTCATGCTTACTATTTATACTTCTTGAGGCATCAAGCACTAATTGTAAGCCTTGTTTAGCGGCTTTTATTTGCGAAATATATTGCCAAGTGCGCATATTACTATTAACGATTGATTCAAGCTTTTGCGCAGAAATATCAGACTTATTCCAGTACTCATCAATATCGAGCATTTTCATCACATCAGTTTCAGGGGCGAAACCGGGCTGCCCTGTTAGTAAAACGATACGCATTTCTGCGTTACCAATTACTTCTCTGATGGTATTAATCAAACGCAGTCCTGAGTCATCCTCTTCCATAACAACATCGATAAAAGCAAGTGCTATATCAGGGTGCATGCTTAAAGCAAGCGCAGCTTCAGGCACAGAGTTGGCTAATAATAGCTCATATTTGTAGCCTTCTTTGGCCTTTAATGCTTTTAAGCTATTAACTAATGCGTGTTGATAATCGAGATCATCCTCAACGGTTAGAATTTTCCATACTTTAAGGTCGGTATTTACTAACTCTTCCTCAGCAGAAAATACAAATAATCCCTCATTCTCATCCATATATACCCACCAAAATAATAATAGCAATGGCCTTTCATTTACAATGCATTGCAAAGCAATAAAATAACTGATAAATAAAAATTTAACTTGCTTTAAATATTAGGTGAGAGTTTTTGATGTGTCTAATTTAAAAAAACTTTTGATAATAAAGTATGTGCTACAGCATGATTTGAAAAGCTGCAGCACATGTTGGTGTTGGTTAAGCGCTTTTATTTACCGGCGTACCACTGTGAAACTTAAAATCGTCATCACAAGATGTAATTAACTGCGCTTCAATTTCACCAAACTCTTTAACCCGCTCGGTAATATCAAAACCAGCAATTTCTTGGGCAAGAGTTAAATAGTCTTGGTAATGGCGTGCCTCAGAGCGCAATAACGAAATATAAAAATCACCTAAACGCTTATCTACATGGGGTGCAAGCGCAGCAAAACGCTCGCACGAACGAGCTTCGATGTAAGCACCGACTATGAGCTTATCGACCAGTGCATCTGGCTCAAAGGTTTTTACATGTCTTAGCATACCCTTAGCATAACGACACGGCGTAATACTTTGATACTCAATACCGTACTCATCCATGATCTCTAATACTTGATAAAAGTGGTGCAGCTCTTCTTTGATCAACATCACCATTTTATCAACCAAATCTTGCCCATAAGCTGAATCAGATTTTGGGATCACTGCTTTAGTCAGTTTGTTTTTAGCCGCAAGATCGCGCCAATTCCCTTCACGTTTGTATATCAGCGTTTCAAACGGCTTTAGCCACTCAAGCAAGGCATCGCTGCTTTGTTTATCCACAGCATATTTACGAATTAAAAACATCGCAGATTGCGCGGCTTTAAGCTCACAGATGAGATGATCAATTAAAATAACCGCTAGGTTTTCTTTTTTAGTGGCTTCATCAATCCACCCTAAAGGGGTTTCACAACGTAAAAATTGCTTAATCGGTTCTAAAAGTTTGCTATGTGGCACGAAGGGAGTTGCTCATTAGTATCTATCATTAAGAAAATGATTTTATCATGAAAAATGACTGATAATAAAACAAAGCTGGGGGTTTGATTAATTAAATAACCCGAACTCTAGTTAAATATATCCCCGCTGATTTTTTTGCTTTCGTCTCTCATTGGTGTTTCTTGACAAGACCCCATTACTGAACCATAACTTAATACAAGCTGTATAAAAATAAAACAGCGAACTAATTCCTTTTCATGGGGCACACAATTATGATACTAAACCATCTTTGGGGCATATATGCCCATCCACTCGAAGAGTGGCAAACAATAGATAACCGCCACGAGAGCTTAACATATAGCCTATCACATATATTACTGATAGCGTTGTTTCCATCTGCAATGGGTTATTACTCATCGGTTTATTTAGGCTGGAGTATCGGGGCTGGTAATCCGGTATTTTTAACCCACGATAGTGCAATACTGATTGCTGCAGCTATGTATGGCGCTTTAATTGTGGGTGTGTTTGCGCTGGCTTATTTAGCACATTGGATGGCTGTTACTTTTGGTGCAGAACCAACCTTTACCCAAACCTTAGAACTTGCAGCGTATACTTCAACACCAGTATTTATGTCTGCACTAGCGGCATTTTGGCCAGAGCTATGGTTTGTTGTATGTGTGGGTTTGGTCGCTTTAGGCTATTCGGTCTACTTACTGTATACCGGTGTGCCCATTTTGATGCATATACCGCAAGAGCGTGGCTTTATTTACGCAAGCTCTGTGGTAACTTGCGGACTAATTTTACTGGTGATTATTTTAGCTGTCACCGCCATATTGTGGACCAACGGTATCGTAAGTCCAACCTTTACATGATACCTAGTTCAACGTTAGAAGCTGTAAAATGTAGTATAAAGTAGTGTTATTATTTTCTTTCCTTCGCAAAAAAGGAGCTAAATTTAGCTCCTTTTTTATTTCGCTAGGCAGAGATTAATCTGAGCCGTTTTCTTCTTGATTATGTAACTCTAAACCAGAAGACATGGCACTTTCACGACTACTTTTTGCCGAATCATTACGCAGCTGTTCAATACGATTCAAATAATTCTGATCGATACCGCCGGTAATATATTGGCCATCAAATACTGATGTTTCAAATCGTGTAATTTCTGGGTTTTCCTGCGCTACGGCAGCAATCAAATCAGGTAACGATTGGAAAATCAAACCATCAGAGCCAATGCTTGCATTGATATCTTCAACTTCACGTCCATGGGCAATCAACTCAGCCGCAGATGGCATATCAATACCATACACGTTCGGAAAGCGAATTTCAGGTGCAGCAGAAGCAAAGTAAACGTTTTTAGCACCAGACTCACGCGCCATTTCAACAATTTGTGCTGAAGTAGTGCCACGTACAATCGAGTCATCAACTAGTAATACGTTTTTACCTTTAAACTCACGGTCAATTGCATTGAGCTTTTGACGTACTGACTTTTTACGCATTTCCTGACCAGGCATGATAAACGTACGGCCAATGTAACGGTTTTTAACAAACCCTTGGCGATATGGCAGATTAAGTACGCGGGCGATTTCCAATGCCACATCACATGATGTTTCTGGGATTGGAATAACAACATCAATATCTTTATCAGCCCATTCGCGAGCAATTTTTTCGCCAAGCTTAGTGCCCATATTTACACGTGTAGCGTAAACAGACATGCGATCGATATTTGAGTCTGGACGTGCAAAGTAAACAAATTCAAAGATACATGGCGAGTAAGATACTTTATCTGCGCATGTTTGTGAGTAAAACTCACCGCCTTCAGTAACATATATCGCTTCACCAGGAGCGACATCACGCACAAATTCAAAACCATCAGTTTTTAACGCAACGCTTTCAGAGGCAAACATATACTCGGTGCCATTTGCAGTTTCACGTTTACCAAACACTAATGGACGAATACCATTTGGGTCACGAAACGCGATAATACCATGGCCAATTACCATAGCGATGGTGGCATAACCGCCTTGAACTTTATTTATAACTTCGGTGATACCGTTAAAAATATCTTCAGGGTCAAGATGTAGTTTATTTGGTTTACTTAATTCATGAGCCATGATGTTAAGTAAAATTTCAGAATCTGAGGTTGTGTTAACGTGGCGACGTGCTTCACAGAACAATTGCTCTTTAAGCTGCTCTGCATTGGTTAAGTTACCGTTGTGTGCTAAAGCAATACCGAACGGTGAGTTAACATAGAACGGCTGCGCTTCAGACGAGCTAGAAGAACCTGCTGTCGGATAGCGTACATGGCCGATACCAATAGTGCCTTGTAAACGCTTCATATGACGGGTGTGAAATACATCTTTCACTAAGCCATTTGCTTTGCGTAAACTAAAGGTGTTGTTTTCAATGGTAATGATGCCCGCGGCATCTTGGCCACGGTGTTGCAAAACAGTTAAGCCATCATAAATCGCCTGATTTACAGGAGATGTTCCGACTATTCCAACGATACCACACATGAAATTTTTCCTCGCCGATTAACGGTTGACCGAATTTAAAAAGCTAGAGTTATTTTCGAGGTATGAAAAAAACCACTCAACAACAAAGCCAAATTCTGGGATCAAAATAGAGTTACCCCACCAGTGCGTATTGGGTGCACCAGTAAAAGCATCAAGAAAGAAGAGTAACGCGCTCACGACCAACACGCCACGAAGTGCACCAAAGACAATGCCGAAGACACGGTCTGTGCCAGACAAACCAGTACGTTGTACAAGTTCACCTAGAAGGTAGTTTAACAATCCGCCTAACAATAACGTCGCAAAGAATAATATGGCAATGGCCGCTGCATTTCTTAAAAGGGGTTCAGAAATACTTGTTAGGAATGATGCTAAATATTGGTAAAACAAGCTAGATATGATAAATGCGCCAGCCCACACAGCCAAAGACATTGCTTCTTTTATAAAGCCACGAATTAAACCGATAATAGTAGACAGTGCAATAATGCCAAAGATGGCGTAATCAACCCAGATCATATGAACCAACTAGTCGTTAATTTGGGGCGCATTCTATAAGAGGTCAGCACTAAATGCCAGATCATTTTGCTACTTCAAATTGGGTAACTTTTCCGTTAAGTTTAGTAAGTGCTTTTAATTCAGGGAGTTTGCTCTCAAGCTGGGCTTTATCAAGCGACGGACCCACAAAAACTTTGGTTAAAGTACCATTTGGTGTTTTAACTGGACGGGTAAAGGTTTTAAACCCTTTGTCACTTAGTTTAGCTTGTAGCGATTTTACATTCGCACTATGCGAAAAGCTCCCCAACTGAATTACATATGCCATTTTCGATAAATTTTCTTCAGGCTTACGTGATGGCTCAGACTTTTTTTCAACAGGTTGTGCTGTAGTCGTTGCTACAGTAGTTTGCTCAGTCGATGCTTCAACCATTTTTTTCGCTACTGGCGTCGTCTCTTCAACCGCATCAGAGGAACTTGAGAGTAGGTCATCATCTGGCAATATATCTTCCTCAGGCTCTTCGTTTGGCTGTTGTGCGTTAGCCACTTGATCATCTATTGAATCTTGCAAGTCAATAGTTGTGAACTCAGGACGTTCCGGAATGGCTTTAAAGCCTTCTTTGTAATGTACTTTTTCGCCATCAAGAATATTAGGAATAAACACGATAGCTGCAATCACCACAATAGTTGTGCCGACCAAACGATTTATAAAGCCTGAGTTCACCTGATTCCTCTCTATTTTTTCCAATAATTGATAGCAGCTGCAACAGTTAAGAAGGAGCCAAATATGATTAACACCGTCTTCTCATCAAGCTGTGGCAACACACCATCAAGTGCGTCTGCAACTGTTTGATATTTTTCAATTGGCGCGCTTGTATGCACATTATCCATGGATTTAGCTAAATTCTCTACTTTATCGCCACGAAAGCAATTAAGTCCGGCTAAACACCACGCATCAACTACCGGGCTAACTTCATTTAATACAGCGACTTTGTCTTTATCAGCCAGCATAGCGACTAACGCATGAACTTTAAAGCCTTGATCTTGCAGGTTAGCTAACTTTTTAGCTAAATAGCGTGCAGATTCAGCATTATGTGCCACATCAGTATAGACCATAGGTTTGCTGCTTAGTTGCTGAAAACGCCCTTCAACAACTAAATTAGCTAAACAATCACGGATCAATGCCTCACTAGGTAATAAATCTAACACGGCTAATGTGGTTAGTGCCGTTGCCGCGTTTTGGCATGGGATTGATGGTTTAGCAAACTCAAAGTGATGGGCTTGATATTGCCAACTAAAACTTTGCGCATGCTCTTTAAATATAAAGTCTCGCCCAGATAAATGCATCACCGCGTTAATTTCATGACCGTAGTCGGTGACTGTGAGCGGTATATTTAAATCGCCGACAATGGCAGGTGTGCCAGTACGGAAGATCCCTGCTTTATCATAACCCACAAGCTCTCGCGTATCACCAAGGTACTCTTTATGATCTAGATCTATGGTGGTGATCACACTGGCAAATGGAGTAACAATATTGGTAGCATCGAAACGCCCACCTAAACCCACTTCTAACAGCACATAATCAACGCTATGGCGTTTAAAAATAGCCAGTGCGCCTAAGGTGCCATACTCAAAATAAGTCAGTGGCGTGTCACCGCGGCCTTGCTCGAGCAAATCAAACGCATCAACATGAAATTGATCATCAAGCTCAGCGCCATTAATACGCACTCGTTCGTTATAATGAATTAAATGAGGAGATGCATAGGTACCAACCGAATAACCTTGGGCCAGCAGCAGTGATTCTAAACATCGGGCAGTGGTGCCTTTGCCATTGGTGCCGGCTATTAGAATAATTTTACTTGGGCTATCTAGTAAACCAATTGTATTGGCAACTTTGGCAACGCGTTCTAAACCCATGGCAATATTTGCTGGGTGAACACTTTCTAAATAACAAAGCCAATCATCAAGGCTTGATGATTGGCTAGGAAGATTTTTTGTCATAGCGTGTGATCAGTAAAGCTGAAATTTACGCTACTCTATGCTCTTGTTCCGTAGAAGGCAAGTTCATAAATTTAGCTAGTATGCGGGCAAGTGTGTCACGCATTTCACGGCGATCAATAATCATATCGATGGCACCATGCTCGAGTAGAAATTCACTTCGTTGGAAGCCTTCAGGTAAGGTTTCGCGCACAGTTTGTTCAATTACACGAGGACCCGCAAAGCCGATTAATGCTTTTGGCTCCGCCACGTTGATATCACCTAGCATAGCTAATGATGCTGATACACCGCCCATAGTTGGGTCAGTCATTACTGAGATAAACGGTAAGCCTTGTTCGCTCATCTTAGCAAGTGCAGCACTGGTTTTAGCCATTTGCATAAGCGACATTAGTGCCTCTTGCATACGTGCGCCACCTGAAGCTGAGAAGCAAATTAGCGGCATGTTATGCTCTAAACACTGATCAACAGCATCCACAAAACGTGCGCCAACAACCGATGCCATTGACCCACCCATAAATGAGAATTCAAATGCGACGGCGGCCACTGGAATGCCTTTTAAGCGTCCCTTCATCGCGACTAATGCGTCTTTTTCGCCACTTGATTTTTGTGCGGCGGCGATACGATCTGAATATTTTTTCGAGTCTTTAAACTTTAAAATATCTTTTGGTTCGTGCTGTGTGCCAAGTTCTTGGCGGTCGCCATCATCCAAAAAGTGCTCAAGGCGTTTACGGCCACTCACACGCATGTGGTGATTGCATTTAGGACATACATTGAGTGATTTTTCTAATTCAGCTTTATATAAAATCGAATCACAATCTGTACACTTTGCCCAAACACCTTCAGGGATCTCTTTACGAGCCGAAGACTTTGTTGTTTTAGGTAGGATTTTTTCTAACCAACTCATTTGCAACTCTCTTAATACTATTCTGTGCTTTGCTGCGTTCCTGCCAAATCATTATTGACAGACAAATTTTTTCAATTAAAACATGAATTCCACACAGGCGGTATAAAAAACTGGTCTTAGTAGTGAAATGCCTGCAAGGTTATGTTTAATTTATCACCAATTAACCCTTCACATCCGTTAAGAATAAAGGGCCAAGTGGTGTCGACGGAATTTCAAACCGCGCCGGATAGTCAACATCAACTAAGTATAAACCTGCCGCCTTTGCCGTCGCACTGGCTTTGGCTCGCTCTTTTAAATCAAGTAACTCTTTTAGCCACACAGGTTGCTGCTTATGAATACCAATATCGGTTAAGCAACCGGTAATGTTACGCACCATGTGGTGTAAAAATGCATTAGCCTTAATATCAATAATCACATAACTGCCTTGACGCTCAACCGACAAGTGATGAATAGTACGTGTAGCAGTATTCGCTTGACAATGCAAAGCTCTGAATGACGTAAAATCATGCTCACCTAATAGATATTGACATGCTTCTTGCATTTTAGTTTCATCAAGTGGGTGATGAAAATGCGTAACGCCTTCATTTAATATTGCTCCTCGAAAGGCGTTATTGTAAATAACATAACGATAACGACGAGCAGTAGCACTAAAACGTGCATGAAAATCATCACTCACCGGTTTTGCATAGCGAATAGCAATATCTTTCGGTAGCAAGGTATTCATACCCATAGTAAATGCAACCATATCGCGTTCAGCATCGGTATCAAAATGCACCACTTGCCCAGTGCCATGCACGCCGGCATCAGTGCGTCCAGCACAGACTATTTCAACTGGATGATTACAAATACGCGAAAGCGCGGTTTCTACTTCTTGTTGTACGCTATTTACATGCGATTGACGTTGCCAACCACTATAACGGGCGCCGTTGTACTCAACTCCAAGTGCTACTCGCATAATTACTGCTTTACCTACTGTGCTAATGAACGGGGCATTTTATGCTATCTGACGCTGCAATAAAAGTGACTCTATACAAATTAAGCGCACAGTAGCCAAGCGACCTTTTTTCTATTGCTAAAAAAACGGGGAGTAAACTAAATTTACTCCCCGTTTTAACTATAAATGCAGAAACAACTTACAGTAATTTTGCTTTTAAGCTTTGTGCTTCTTCTTGTACTTCTTCGGGACCATTTGCTATCACTTCGTCAATAGCGTCAAGGGCTGCATCCATATCCCCTATTTCAATATAAGCACGTGCTAAATCAAGTTTTGCAGAATAACCGCCACTTTCAGCATCAACATCAGTTGGGTTATCTCCAGCAAGTAAGGCATCAAACTCACTTAATCCGACATCCATATTTACATCATCATAAGGTTCATAATCTAAGCTTGTATCATCACTTTGTTCAATCAAAGCATCAATATCGACGAATTCATCCGCAACGATGTCCTCATTTGTTGATGCATTCACGTCTTCACTTAATTGCTCAGCCGACGGCATATCATCAGGTACTGAAAGCTCTTCAAGTGTAGCAAGATCTTCACTAAGTAACGCATTGAAATCAACTTCAAACTCGCTGCTATCATCTATTTCTAAAGACTCAGGTTCAGCCAACTCACTAAGCAATGCATCAAAATCTGTTTGGGTGAGATCAGCCATAAAATCATCATCAAGCTGATCATCTGACAACGATTGTTCCAGTGGATCTTCAAGTTCAGTCGCGAAATCACTACGATATTCATCTTCTAACGCATCTGTAAGTTCATCTTCAGCAACTAGTTCGTCTTCAACAACTGGCTCGTTTTCAGCAACTAGTTCGTCTTCAACAACTGGCTCGTCTTCAGCAATTAGCTCTTCTTCAGCAA